>CAXRHS010001107.1:0-3417 GCA_964230235.1 Myxococcota bacterium | reverse complement strand
CAAAAGCGACGTCAATCAGGTCGCTGGCCGCTTCGACACCCCGAGCCTGCGCGACTTGTGGAACACGGCCCCCTACTTCCACGACGGCAGTTCCGCGACGCTGGAGGCAGTGCTGGCGCGACCGGGCATGGGCAACGCCGCCAAGTTGACCAAAGCAGAGCGCGCGGACTTGATCGAATACCTCAAGACGTTGTAGGTGCGGTGCGCGGCCACGTGGCCGCAGACCCGCAGCGCCGTGACCACACCGAACGATACGTTGATTGCCCAGCAGGCGGCGATGTTCGCCAACCGGGTGCGCCGCAACTACGCGCGGCTGGCACCCGGGTTTGCGCGGCGCGACGTCGACGTGTTCCGGTTGTACGACCGCGACATCCCCGAGATTCGCGCTGTGGCCGACTGGTACGGCGGTCACCTCGTGGTCGGCGAGTACGCCCGCACGCAGACCCGCGACCTGCCGGACTGGCTGCCGACCCTGGCACAGGCAGCCGCGCAGAGCCTGGGCGTAGCTGCCGACCAGGTGCACACCAAGGTGCGCCGCACCCGGCCCGAGGTCGGCGAGCGGTATCGCAAAATGGGCCATGCGTCGCCACGACAAGAGGTGCGCGAGGGGCCGCTGCGGTTTTGGGTCAACCTCGACGACTATTTGGACACTGGTCTGTTTGGCGACCACCGCGAGACCCGCCGTCTGGTGGCGTCGGAGTCCGGTGGCAAGCGCTGCGCCAACCTGTTTGCCTACACCGGCAGCTTCACGGTAGCGATGGCCCAAGGCGGGGCTCTCAGCACGGTCAGCGTGGACACCAGCGCGACCTACCTGAACTGGCTCAACGACAACCTCGCGCTAAACGGCCACGCGGGGCCCACCCACACGACGGCGCAAGTCGATGCGCGCGCGTGGCTGGACTGGCACATCCGCCATGGCCAGCCGCTCGACCTGCTGGTGTGCGACCCGCCGTCGTTTTCAGACCGGCCGGACGGTCAGTTCGACGTGCAGCGCGACCATCGGTCGCTGGTGGAGGCGTGCCTCGCCGCGCTGCGGCCGGGTGGCGTGCTGTGGTTCAGCGCCAACCACCAGCGCTTTGTCCCACAGCTGAGCGGAATTGGCGCCGAGGTGGTCGAGACCACCGACCGCACGGTGCCGCCGGACTACCGCAACCGGACCGTGCACCGCAGTTGGCGAATGGTCCGCGCCTGAGCGCCAGGTCAACTCGTGGATACGCGCAAAATGTCCGTGTCGGGTGTCCACGGCGGTTGCAGACCAAACCCTCTGGGTGACTTTCGGACGGCGATCAGCTGCGTTGGTGTTTGGCGGTGTGCGCTCGGATCCCGGTTGAGGGTCGGCAGGGTCCACATGGCTCCGGTTGGCGGCAGCCAGGCCTGGACAACGCCGTGACAGGATTCGGCTGGCTGCGCGTCAGTCCGTTTGACAGGGCGGCGCTGCCTGCCGACGATCGCGGCAACCGCGGCGACCGCGGTCCCATCGAGGGGACAAACCATGCGACGCTTCTTGACCAGCCTTGCCGCCCTCGCGCTGACCATCGCCGGCTGTGAGGCGACCGTCTGCGCAGGCGGCAACTGCACCTGCCCGAGCAACCAGACTTGCGGCTTCGACACTTGCTCCGCGACCACCAGCAGCTGCAATTTCTCGTGTGGCAGCGGCGCAACCTGCACGGGGACTTGCGGGCCGGCGTGCAATGTCAGCTGCGGCGGCAAGTCGTGCACGCACACGGTCGGCGCCGGCTCCAACGTGGCCTGCACCGCGGGCGCCTGCAACATCACTTGCGAAGGCTCTTGCACGGTGAGCGGCAGCGTGACGTTGACCTGCGGCGGTGGCACCAGCAAGTCGGTGACTGGCTGTCTGTGACCGCAGCTTGGCGCGGGTTTGGTGCGCGCCGCTATGGCCAAGACGGAGCAGTGAGCCGCAGGCAGGTCGTGCACGTGCGCCAGCCCTGCACGGCAGGGCAGAGCTGCGTTCATGCCGAGCCGACCGGATATCTGGTTGTGCGCGGTGCCGTCAGCCCCGTCGGCCGTAGAGCGCGCGGACAGGATCGAGTTCGTCGCCAAACGGATACGCTGGCCCCAGCGCGTTGATGGGCCGATCCGCGTCTGCCTGCCCGAGCGCGGCGACCCCGCCGCGGTTCTGGGTGCGCTGCTGCTTGGCTTTCCAGACCTGGCGCTCGGCTTCTTGCGCGGCCTCCCACTTCTCGTGGTTGTCCAGCACGACCGCGAAGTCTTCTGGCAATGAACACGCCAGCTTCTGCAGCACCCAGCCTGCGCACTCCGCATCGGCGGCCGCGCGATGGGCTTCTTCGAGCGCGATGCCCAGACGCTTGGCGACGGTGCCAAGCTTGTGACTGCTTTGGCCTTTTTGCAGTTCCTTGGCAAACACCAACGGATCGAGCCAGCGCGCGCCTTGCGGCAGCTTGCGGCTGGCCCGGCCGAACTCGTGCAGCAGGAAAGTGCGGTCAAAGCTGGCGTTGTAGGCAACCAGCACCCTGCCCTTGAGCTTTTCAAGCAGCTGCGGCGCGATTTCCGCAAAACTCGGCTGGCCTTCGACGTCTTCGGGCTTGATGCCGGTCAATTGGGTGACGTCAGGCTCGAGCGGTTTGCCGGGGTCGACCAGGGTGCTCCAGCGATCGGTGACTTTGCCGTCGTCAAAAGCGATGACGGCGACTTCGATGATGCGATCGCCGGTGGCCGGGTACAGGCCGGTGGTCTCGGTGTCGATGACCGCGAGCGGTTGCAGCGCCCAGGCAGGTGGCGAGGCAGCCTCTGCCATCAGATCACTCGCCCTTGCGCAAAAGCGGCTCGCCCATGCGAATGGGCGACGGCACCGGCAACGCCGGCCGCAGATCGCGGCTCTGGGTCACCAGGACCACGGTCGAACCCATCTCGAACACTCCGAATTCGTCGCCGCGTTCCGTGGCCAACAGCGGGGCGCACGGCTGCAGGCCCGAGCCGGGCAGGCCTTCGTTGCACGCCAGATCGGTGAACGCAACCCGCATGTGGCCCACGCAGGTGGCGCCAACCATGACCAGTGCCGCCGGGCCGAACTCGGTCTCGCAATGGCCGACGATGCGTTCGTTGCGCGCGAAAAGGCCGTGCACATGACGCAGGCCCATCTGGTTGACGGGATACAGCGCCCCCGGCAGGTAGCGCCAGCGCGCGACGGTGCCCTTCCACGGCGTATGCACGCGGTGGTAGTTGTTGGGCGCGAGGTACACCACCGCATAGCAGCCATTGCGATAGGGGTCGGCGTCGTCGCTTCCGCCCAGCAAGGCGTCCAACGTGTACTCGACCCCTTTGGCTTGAATCAGCGTGCTCGATTCCAGGGTGCCAAACGCGCTCAACACACCGTCGGCAGGCGACGGCATGACGTCGTCAGTCTGGTCCACCGGCCGCGCGCCAGGCTTGAGCTTG
>CAXRHS010001106.1:0-4879 GCA_964230235.1 Myxococcota bacterium | reverse complement strand
GGTCGACAGCCGCGGGTCCGGTAGCGGGTCGTGGGTGTGGCTGTACATCAGCGCCATCAGGTCTTCGTGCTCAAACGGCAACTTGCCGGTGGCGCAGCGGTACAACATGATTCCAAGAGCATACATGTCGGCGCGCCCATCGATTGGGCGGCCACGACATTGCTCTGGGCTCATGTACTGTGGCGTGCCGAGCGCCCTGCCGCTGCCGGTCAGCGAACTGTCGGTGGTGCGCGCGATGCCGAAGTCGAGCACGTTGACGAGCGGTTCGTCCTCGGGCCCCGGCACCATCATGATGTTGGCCGGTTTGATGTCGCGGTGCACCAACCCTGCCTTGTGGGCCTCCGCCAGCGAACGCAGCACCGGGATGGCGATGTCGAGTACCTGGATTTCCTGCATAGTTTGGCCGGATTTGGCCTGGCGGCGCAGCACCTGTTCCAGCGACGCACCCTTGAGCATCTCCATCGCGATGTACAGCGGCCCTTCGTCGGTCTGGCCGACGTCGAACACGCGCACCGTGTTGGGGTGGTTCAGGTTGGCGGTAACCTGGGCTTCTTTGAAGAAGCGTTTGACCGTGTCGTCGCCGCCGGCTGCGGTGTGGTCGAGCGCCAGCATCTTGAGCGCGATCTTTTGCAGGGTGCCGGTGTGCTCGGCGCTGTAGACCGCGCCAAACCCGCCCCTGCCGAGCGTGCCGGTGATACGGTAGCGACTACCCACGATTTCGCCCGGCTTGAACGCGGTTGCAGCCTTCTGGTGCTCGGTTTGCGCCACGGTCGAGGTGCCGTCTTTGGGGCAGTGCGTGGCGGCAGTCAACTCGCCGCACACGGGGCAGACCCGGGTGGTGATGCTGGAGGTGGGCTCGGCCATGGGGCACCTTGGGCGGGCGTGCGCGCGCGGTGGGCGCGCCAGAGCTTGCAATTTTTGTGCCAGTGGCGGCTTGCGGCGCTCGGACACGCCGATGCTGGCCGGGAGCGGGATTTCGACGGCGCTTTGGGGCTGCAGGGGCCTGTGGGGCGGCATATGGGACGGTGGGACCTGTCTCAGATGGGACTTGTCGCGATGTCGCGGTGTCCGACCGACTGGAGCATATTGTGTACACGCTTGCGCAGCGGGCAGCCTGACGATGGGCTGGGCGCAGACGGCCCGCCGCCATGAGGCAGCCATGCGGTTCGTGACGGTGCGGCAGTTGCGCAGCAAGACCGGAGAGGTTCAGGAAATGTTGGCCCCCGATGAGGTCATCGTCACCTTGAATGGCAAGCCGACCGCGGTATTGGCGCGGCTTGACGATGCCAGCTTGGAACCCATCGTGCGCAGCATTCGGTCGGCACGGGTCCAGTCCACCTTGGAGGCCCATTGGGCCAGCGCGACAGCCGCGGGGACCCACCAGATGACAATGGAGGAGATTGCCGCCGAGATCGCCGCCGTGCGGGCCGAACGTCGCGCGAAATCGTTGCCGTGAAGCGGGTTGTCATCGAAACCAATCTTGTGGTGTCGGCCGCGCTGACACCAGTCGGTGTGGCCGCAAGCGTGGTCAAGGCGGCCTTGACGCACCAACTGACCTTGTTTTGCGATCAGCGTATCCTCGACGAATACGTTGAGGTCTTGTCTCGCGCGAAATTCCACCTCGACCTGGTGGCGGTGGCGGCGCTGCTTGACGAGTTGGCGCAGGCTAGCGAAGTCGTTGCGGCAGCGCCGCTCGGTGTGGGCGTGCCCGACGAAAAGGACCTGGCGTTTATCGAAGTCGCCCGCACCGGGGGCGAGGATTGGTTGATTACCGGTAATGCAAGGCATTTCCCAACAGCGTTGCTTGCCTTGGTGGATGTCGTGTCGCCAGCTCAGGCCGGGGCGCGGTTGCGAGCGGCGGGCGTGTTGTAGGGGCGATTGCGCTACTTGAGCTTCCAGGTGGCGAGCGGGTGGTGCAGGAGTTCGTCGCCCTCCAGAACTCTCGTCATGATCCGAATCTGGTCGACGGCACCGGGGAATTGGTCATCGTTGGTTTTTGTGCGCCCGCCAAGCCCCAGCGGCGATGAACCGCCGCCGCCCGATGTTGTGGAACTCGGCCACGACGACGGGAGCAAGACGCCATTTGCAAACAGCGCGCCTTTGAGCGGCGACAACGTGGTGGAAACAGCGACTGCCTGAAAGACAGGGCTTGTCCAGGCCGCGGTGCCAGCTTGAATCAAGAACGGGCCAATCTGCTCGGATCCCAGTCGCGGCTTGGCATTTGGTACGGAAAACGTGAGGTTGTAGGCGCCTCCGGCGTCGTTGCTGACGAAGCTGCCGGCCATGGTTGCCAGATTGACGGTGGCATGCGGGCGGCCGACGGCGTCGATGGTCAGCGCGTGCTTCGCTGTCCAGTTCGGGAAGTCGGGCACGATGGCCGTTGCAGCCTGCGAGTCGAACGCCGTGCCATTTGGCGACGCGACCCATGCTGGCAAGGAGAGTTTGGCGTGGCGCTGCCATGTCGTCATGTCCGCGGCTGTGACACCAGACCCCTCGTCGAACCGCCACCAACCCTGATAGCCCAAACACGGCGACAACAACGCATTGCACGTCGTGGTCTTGTCGAGAGCCTTGATAATCGGCGGAAGCGCAACGGCCGCACCGTTGCCCGACTTGATGGCGTACTTGTAGAACTCGTACTTACCGTTGGTCGCGAAGGCCTTGGTGCTGGCGAGGAACCGCACGGTCGGGATGCCGGGGTGGGCGCGTTTGTAGAAGTAGTCGGCGGGTTTGACAACGGAATGCGCAATGAACTCATCTATTTCGCCCCCTGCCAGCGGGTTGCCGAACCCGATGCTATTGCCGAAGGTCATTCCTTGGTTTTGGACCGCAATCGCCTTGCTGTCGGTCACCGAATGGACAAGAACGCCGTCGACGTACAAACTGGCCTTGCTTCCATCCCAAGTTGCGCCCAAGTGCGTCCACTTGCCGACAACTGCGACGGCGGGATCCCATGCCGCAATTTGGACATTGGCGTCCTGTTGGCTGAATTGCCAGTGGCCGTCATCGCGTAGTAACAGGTAGCGGAACTGCGATGAGCCCAGGTATGCGATGTACTGATGGTTTCCGGTCAAGGTCGCGACGCGAACCCATGCCTCCCACGAGCCCTGAGCGGTATAGAGTTTCCCTTGCGCCTTGGTCGCTGGCACCAAGAACTGAGCCGAACTGAGCTTGAGCGCTCCGCCAGTATCGCCGAAGCGACCCAAGGTCGGGGCTGTCCCCGTCCCGGTGGCGTCGAGTTGATTTATTGTCACGTCCTTGCCGTCGCCGTTGAACTTCCAGTACCCGATCACGTCCTTGAGGTCGCTGTCGCTGTGCGGCGCCACGCCAATGACCTCATGCGGCACCAAATGCTCGGTTTGGTACGGCGTGGTTTCGGTGGCGCGGATGTCGTCGAGGTCGGGTTGGGTGCCGGTGACGAAGGCCGTGGCGTACGGCTTGCCCGACTGGACATACGCCGCAACCTCGGTGGCCGACAACGCCCTGCTGAACATCGCGACCTCGTCGACCGCACCATCCAGCTTGTCGCCGCCGCTGGGCCAAGAACCCACAGCCAGGGTCGTGTCGGCCGCTACGACATTGCCAGTTGCCGATCCCACCAGCTTTCCGTTGAGGTAGAAACTCAGCTGGCCACTCTGGTACGTCGCCGCCATGTGCGACCATGCGTTGAGCGGCAGCGCACTACCCGTTCCGACCTTGAAAACGTCTGAAGACGTGTAAGTCCACACGCCGGCGTTGTTCCCGGCCACGTAGAGCATAAAGATCTTTGCAGGCCCAAGACCGGCGACGACGTGGTAGCTGCCCGAGTACGCTGCCGGCTTGACCCACGCCATGAGCGTAACGGCCCCAGCCCCGACCGGCGCCAGGACACCCAAGTTCTTCTGCGCAATTGGGCCTGCTGCTGCGGTCACCGCGCCGTCCGCGTCGCCCCAGGCGCCGGCGACCTTGCCCACTGCGCCCATCGTCGCGTCGTTCTTGAACGGACCTGCGACCGTGCCACCGCCACCGTCCATCCGCCACAGCGCCAGCAGCGTGCCATCCAGCGCGCCATTGCTTACCGGCACCTCCACCACCTCATGCGTCCGTCTCTGCCCGCTCTGCCCATCGGCCAACCCAGGCTCCGTCAACACCACGTCCTTGCTCGCCGTCCAGCCGCTGCCCAGCCCCGCGCACGGCTCCTTGGCGTTATCCGGCGACCACACCGTGGGGCAGTTGTCGACATCAGTCACCGCCTGGCAAACTGCCGTCTTGCAGTACACGCCGTCGTGGTCGAGGTCGAACTCCTCGTCGACAAGCGTGTCGCAGTCGTCGTCAACGCCATTGGCGGCCGCACCCTCATCGCCGGTCTGCGGCGCAGCCGTGGTCTTGCACTGGCCGTCGACCGTGTCGCATTTGTCGATGGTGCACTTGTTGCCGTCGTCGCAAACTTTGGCCGCGCCGGCCTTGCATGCCTTGGCGACGCACTTGTCCCCGGGTGTGCACAAGTTCTGGTCATTGCAATCGGCGGCATTGGCGAGGTTGGAGCAACCGCCGGGGCTGCCGCACTTGTCGTCGGTGCACACATTGCCGTCATCGCAGTTCAGCGTCCCGGTGGTCACGCACTTGCCGGCGGCGCACTTGTCGCCGGTTGTACAGATGTCATTGTCGCTGCACTTGAGGGCGTCGTCGTCGGCGAACTTGCAGCCGCTGGCAGGGTCGCAACTGTCGGTCGTGCACGGGTTGGCGTCGTAGCAAACCTTGGTTGCGCCCACGCACTTGCCGGCGTTGCACTTGTCGCTGTCGGTGCATGCGCTACTGTCGTTGCAACTGGCGCCGTCGTTGCCGGCGGTGAACTTGCAGCTCCCAGTGCACGTGTCGGTCGTGCAGGGATTGTTGTCAT
>CAXRHS010001105.1:0-11127 GCA_964230235.1 Myxococcota bacterium | reverse complement strand
GGCTTTCGGCTTGGCCGACGCGGGCGCAACCAGCGCCAGGTGCAGGACAAGCGCCACCGGCGCGGCCAACGCCGCCAACCAACCTTTGCGTACCCAAGCCGCCATTGCGTTCAACAGACCGCACCGCGGCCGCGCCGGTTGTACCGTGGCAGGGCGATCGACACAAATTGCCGCCTGGTCCGCCGTGCCGCCCGCGGCAATTTGACGCACCGTGCCCGGTCGTGGCAGCGTGACCGCCGCCTGGAGGTCAACATGGAACGCCGCGATCTGGTCAAGATGGTTCTGCTGACGGTACTGACCTGCGGTATCTGGGGTATCGTGTGGACTTATCAAGTCGGCAATGACATCGAGCAGTTGCGCGGCGGAGGCGGCCCGAACCCGCTTACCGACATCTTGCTCGGCTTTGTGACCTGCGGCATCTGGTTTGTGGTGATTTCGTACCAGTGGCCGAAATTGCTCAACGACCAGGCCGCCAGCCGCGGCAGGCGCGTCGACGACAACCTGCCGGTGCTGTCGCTGGTGGCGTGCCTTTTCGGTTTCCAGATCGTCGGGTTGGCGCTGATGCAACAGATTCTGAACGACCTGCCCGACGGCCGGGGGTAGCCGTGACTGTTGCGCCTGCCAAGACCGGCGTGCTTTTCGTGTGCCTCGGCAACATCTGCCGGTCGCCGCAAGCCGAGGGCATCTTTCGCAAGCTGGTCAGCGACGCCGGCCTGCAGGATCGCTTTGACATCGATTCGGCCGGCACCGGCGGCTGGCACGCTGGCCAAGCGCCCGACTGGCGCACCCAAGCGGCGAGCGAGCGCCATGGCATCCCGCTGCCGCATCGCGCCCGCCAGTTTGAGGTGGGCGATTTTGACCGTTTCGACTACGTCCTGGCCATGGACCGCAGCAATGTGCGCGACATCTTGTCGTTGGCGCGCAGCGAAGCCGACCGAAAGAAAGTCCGGCTTTTGCGCGAACTGGATCCGCTCGCCGACGTCGCCAGCGTGCCTGACCCGTACTACGGCGACGGTGACGGGTTTGAGCGGGTGTTCCAGATTTGCCTGGCGGCGTGCAACGGGCTCCTGCGCGAGTTGACCGCGGGTCACCGGCGAACGCCTTCTGGGCCTATCGACCTGGCATGATCGCGATCGGCTTGCCCAGCTTGACCGGCCGGCCGGCGGGCGCGCCCACCAACTGGCCCTCCGCGAACACGACCTGCCCGCGCACCAGCGTGTAGACCGGCCACCCGCGCAGACGCTGCCCCAAGAACGGCGACCATCCGCAGCGGCTGAGGACTTTTTCGGGCGTGAGCGCCGCTTGCGCACCCAGATCGCACAGCACCACATCGCCGTCCAGGCCCGGCACCAACCCGCCTTTGCCTTGGATCTGGAAGGCCTGCGCCGGCCGCTGCGCCGTCCACCGCACGATCTCAGGCAGCGAACACGCGCCGCGCGCCGCCTGGTCGAGCAAAAGCGGCAACAGAGTCTGCAACCCAGGCATGCCGCTCGGGCAATCCGGGTAGGGCCTGGCCTTCTCGGCCAGCGTGTGCGGGGCGTGATCGGTGCCGATGAGCGTCAGCGCGCCGTCGCGCAGCGCCGCCCACAGCGCCTGGCGGTGGTCTTCGCTGCGAATCGGCGGGTTCATGACGGCGAGGTTGCCCAGGCGGTCGTAGCAGTCCGGCGCGCTCAAAAGCAGGTGCTGCGGCGTGACTTCGGCGGTGGCCAGCCGCCGCCCCGGGTGCTGGCGCAGCAGCACGCATTCGTCTGCACTGGTGACATGCAGCACGTGCACCGGCCGCATGGTCTCAATGGCCAGGTCGAGCAACCGCCGCACCGCCGTCGTCGCGGCCTCGGTATCGCGGCGATCCGGATGGTCGTGTGGTCGGTCGGCCGGCACCGTTCGCTGCAACGCGCGCAGCCGCGCTTCGTCTTCGGCGTGCACCGCCACCCGCATCCGCCCGGATCGCAAGTGTGCCCGCACCCCGGCGTCGTCGGCGACCAACAGCGTCCCGGTGCTCGAGCCCATGAAAATCTTGGTGCCTGCGTAACCGGGCCGGCCCTCCAGGCCCTGCAGTTCATCGGCATTGTCGGCGGTCGCGCCCGCGTAGAACGCGAAATCGACCCGCGCTCGCCCCAAAGCCCGCTGGATCTTGTCGTGCCAGGCTGCCTGGTTGGTGGTCGGCGGTCGCGTGTTGGGCATCTCGAAAACGGTGGTGACGCCGCCGGCGGCCGCGGCGTTGGTGCCGGTGGCGAGGTCTTCTTTGTGCTCCAGGCCCGGCTCGCGCAGGTGCACCTGGGTGTCGATCAGACCCGGCAGCGCCACCAGACCTTTGGCATGAAGCGTCCGGGCATACGTCTGCTGTAGCGTCGGCGCCAGCTCTTGCACCACGCCGTCTGCGATGCCGATGTCCAGTTGCCGCAGTTCGTCCAAGACCACCACCTGCGCCCCGACGATGGCAAGGCTGTGCGGATCGGCGCCAGAAAGCGCGGGGGTGGGCAGCGTCATCGGTTTGGCCTACCTTGGGCGGCGGCGCCCGTACTGGGCGACAGGTCCAAATGAGCGCACGAACCGACCCCGAACCGCAAGCAGGTGCCCGCCCACCGCCTTTGCGCACGCGCATTTGGACCGAACTGCGCGGGTGGCTGTGGTCGATCCTGATTGTGTGGCTGGTGTGGATGGTGGTGTTGTCGCTGCGCGGCGGCACCGAAGTGCAGGGCAAGGCGCCCGATTTCTCGCTGGTGGATACCAAGGGTCAGCGGGTGGCGTTGGCCGATCTGCGCGGCAAGCCGGCGGTGCTGTACTTCTGGGCGACCTGGTGCACCGCCTGCAAGCTGACTTCGCCGGGCATCGACGCGTTTGCGCGGGCGCACCCCGAAGTGCCCGTGCTCGGCATTGCCGAAGACGAACCGGCCGATTTGACCGCCTACCTGGCCGACACGCCGCGGTCGTTTCGAACGGCGCTTGCCAATCGCGCGATCACGCGGGCGTACCGGGTGCGGGCCTTGCCGACGACGATCGCGCTCGACGCCCAGGGCAATGTGGCGTGGTCGCGGGTCGGGGTGGTGCTGCCCTATGAACTCGGGTGGCATGTGCCAGAGGCGGGGCGCTGAGCGGCTGCCGACTCACAGCGACAAGTTGCCCACGATCGGCGGGTCCGGCACCGACAGGCCGTCGCCGGCCGCCTTGTGTTGGCTTTGGCGTGTGGCGCAAGTCGGCGGCCGTCTCACCTGCGCCTGCGACGCTGCCGGCGTCTTTTGGGCCGGCACCGCGCCGTCGGCGCAACCGCCCGCAACAGCCAGAGCGGCTGCTGCCCAACCGCAACTGTCGGTCACAGCCCGGCCGCCTCGACCAGCGCCTGGCGGCCGCGCGCCGCCGCCGCCTCGCCCTGCTGGCCCGCCGAGGTGTGCGCTTGCGCAGCCAGCGCATGCAGTTGCGGGTCATAGGGGTTGAGCCAGGCGGCCTGCTCCAGTGCTTCGATCGCCGTCTTCCATTGCGACCGCGCGATGGCGACGCGGCCCGCCAGCACATGCAGCGGCGCATGCTCCGGGTACTGGTCCAGCGCCGGGCCGAGGTACTCGGCGGCCTCGGCAGTCTTGCCCAGGTCGAGCAAGACCCGCACCAACCGCGTCACCAGCAACGGCCCGTCTTGGGGGCCGGCAGCGATGGCCTTGCGGTACTCGATCGCCGCCGCCAGCGGACGCTTGAGCACCGCGAAGCGGTCACCCAGTTCGGCGTGGCGGCGCGCCGCCGGCGGCAAGGGTCGCGACTCGGCAGGGTCGTTGCCGCGGCGAAACACCAGCAGCGGCCGACCCGGTCCGGTCGCCGGCAAATCGCCCACGTCCAGCCGCGCCCATTGCTGGCGCCACGCAGTCTCAAACGCCGGCAAGCCCATGCCGACCGCCGCCTGCAAGGCTTGACCGGTGTCCATGCCTTGGGCGACCAGCGCCACCAGTTGCCCGGCGCCCGCGCCGGCGTCGACCGTCCGTCCGGCGCGCGCCGCGGACCGTTGCAGCAGCCACGCCACCGCGTGGTGCACCTCCGCAAATGCCAGTTGGGTGTCGCGCTGGCTGGGCAGCGCGGCCATGGTCGGGTGCATCTTGGCAATCTGGATGAACTTATTCTGCTTTCGCCCCCAGGCCACAATCTGTCGCTCGTCGCGGTCGAGCACCTCTGGGTTGGCGCCGCGCCACAGCCCCTGCAAGCCGCGCGCCAGACCCTCATGCAGCCAGATGGGGACGCCGGCACCGCCGCTCTTGATGATGAACCAGTGCACCAATTCGTGGACCACGGTGTCGGCCCACGGATAGCCGAACACCAGGTCCTGTGGACTGGTCACCATCACCCGGTTGTACTTGCACAGGGCGATGGTTCCAGAGGTCCGGATTTGCGCCTCGGTCAGCCCGCTGGTGCGCGCCAGTTCGGCCGCCTGGCCGTAGACATGCAGCGCGATCGGACCCGTCGCCGGCCCAAACGCGGCCTCCAGCTTGGGCAGCGCCTTGCCGACCACGCGGTCGAGGTAGCCGATCAGCACCTCGTCGGGCCCGGCGCGCACCCACGCCACCACTTTGCCACCCGCCAGCGGATACGCCTTGGCACCCTGCAGCACCGCGACCGTGGCGTCCGACAGTTCAATCCATGACTCGGCTTGTTCGCGCAGTTCGCGCGGCGCGATCGGATTGCCCGCGACCTGGGTCAGCGCGGTCTTGGCTTGGGTGTGGTTGCCGGCCAGGAAGGCCGAAACGCCAGCCACAAACGGCAACGAAACAGACCCCATGGGTGCGACTTTCTTGAGGTCTTCGTGGGCAGCCTGCAAACACGCCGGGTCTTCGCGGCCCATGCATCCGCGGATGCGGTCGCCCAACGCCGCCCAACCCGCGTCGGCGTCCGCTGGCCGCGCAACCGGCTTGCCAGGTGACGCGATCGCACAGGGCAGCGATCCTGCGGCAAGGGCGGTGCAGATCGCGACGGTCACCGCCATGCGGTCAAGGCGCGGGTCGCTGGTCATGGCATGGGGGTCGGCGGGCCGGGCGATGGCGCACTCAGCGGCGGGCGCGTCAGCCTTTCTTGCCAAAAAGCCGTTCAAGAAAGGTCGGTTCCTTGGTCAAACCCACCTTTTTGACCGCGCCACTGCCGACGCTGACTGCAGGGGTCGCAGTGCTGGACTTGGACCCTGTACTCAACGGTTTGCCTGCCTTGGCGGGCTCGGGGCCGCGGCGGCGGTCGAGGATCATCTTTTCGCGCTTGGCCTCGATGTGGTTGGGGTTGACCCCCAGACAGCCCTCAAAGTGCTTGAGGGCCTCGCGCATGTCGCCGTTGAACTTGTTCCACACGCCCAGGTAGTAGTGTGCTTGCCCGCCCAGTTGGGTCTTGGCGTGGGTCGACAGAACGGCGAAAAGCAACTCTTTTGCCTTGGTCACCCGGTCGATTTCCGCGGCTTGCGGGTTGTTCATCATCGACCACGCCAGGTTCAGTTGGGCGTCGGCCAGTTCATCGCCGGCCAGGAATTTGAGCGCGAGTTGCAGCGCGTCCTGGGCGACCTGCCAGTCTTTGCGGTTGGCCGCCGTCTTGCCGCGGGCGTAGTACACGCGCGCAGTCTCGGCGGTCACCTGCGCCTCGAAGCGACCACTGGTCGACGTCGAGGTTGGCACCGGAGCGGTCATCGCCTCGACGATCTTTTGCTGCTTGGCGACTTCAATGCCGCTCGTGTACAGTAGCTTCTTGTTGGGATCCGACAGCGTGGCGTGGGCCAAGGTGATTGCCTGGAATGCGCGGGTCGCCTGCTCGCGCAGCTTGGGATCGTTGATGAAGATCGGTAAATCGGGGTGCACAACCTTGGCGTACTTGAAGTAGGCCTCGCGCACGTCGTTCGGACTGGCGTCTTTGGTCAGGCCCAGCACGCCGAAGTAGTCGGCGTTGTTGCTGAGCGCAGTCAAGATGGCGTTCAGGGCTTGTCGCGGATCGGTGGGCGGTACAGCCATGGTCCCATGGGGTTGCGCACCGTGGCGGCGCGCTCAGGTAACGGCGAACCGCGCCATGCAACCGGCCGCGAACGCCCCGCCGGCATACCCGCTGCGGGCGCGTCGGCGACCGCGCATCATAAGCCAACTGTGGCCGTTGCGCAACGCGGTTTTTTGCGCCCCAGCCCGAAATCAGTGGTGGTGGTGCCCGCCTGGACCGTGGACGTGGCCGTGCGCCAGTTCCTCTTTGGTGGCCGCCCGCACGCCCAGCACGTTGACCGAGAAGTGCAGCGTCTCGCCGGCCAACGGGTGGTTGCCATCGAGCACCACGTCGTCGCCCTCCACGCCCGCGATCCACACGGCAAAGCTGTGGCCGTTCTGATCCTCAAGTTCAATCGGCACGCCGACGTCGACCACGAAATCAGCCGGCAGCGCGGACCGCGGCATGCCGATGACCTTGCTGGTGTCGCGCACGCCGTAGCCGTCTTGGGGTTGCACGGTGACCTGCTTGGCCGTGCCTTTCTCCAAGCCGATTAGGGCCTTTTCCAGACCCGGGATGATCTGGCCGTGGCCGATGAGCACCGTGAACTGGCCGTCGTCCGAGGAGTCCACGACATCGGGATCGTCGTTCAAGCGCAGTTCATAGTTGAGGTTGACCACGGTGTTGGTTGCGATTTTCATGGGCGTATCCAAAGTTGGGCAAAAGACATGCGCGTTTGGGCGCTGGGTGCGGTCGCGGCGACCAGTGGCCGAGGTGGACCAGTCGGGTGCCAGCCTACCACCGGTGGGGACAGGTTGTCGCGCCTACTTGACCAGGTCCGCCGCCGACCGCGGCACCAGTTTGTCGTTGGCAAAGCTGTGGTAGTGCACGCCGGTGATCGCTGCGAATTTGTCGCCGGCCTTGGGGCGCGGCAGATCGGTGCCCCACACCACCATCAGGTCGTCGACGCGCAACAGGTCGTTCAGCTCGATCTCGCCGTAGTCGCCACCGGCTTCGGCGTCGGCGTTGTCGCTGCTGACGGTCACCCCGACCACCCGCACCAGCAGCGATCGGTACGGCAGCGAGGTGGGCGGCGCCGCCAGCGTGGCGACATCGACCGTCAGGGGCGCAGGCAGGGGCACGCTTTGGCCTAGCGGTTCCAGCGCGGCTTCGGACAGGATGCGCAGGCCGAAAAGATCCAAGATCTTGCCGGAAACCGCGATCTTGTCGCCCGGCACCACCGTCACCTTGCTGCCTTTGGGCGGTTGCACGGCGAGGCCGCCCCACTGCACCGGCGGGTCGACCTGCACCCACACAGTCGGCGGGTTGCTTTTGGTGTTGACGGCCGTGACCACCACATCGGTGACCTTGACCAACTCGCCTTCGGGCCACGCCGCGGCGTCCTGGTTCAGCGCAACCACGCCCGCTTGCAGCACCGGGCACGCCGCCGCGCCCGGGTTGGCGCCCTTGGGGCAGGCGTCGCAGGCGTCGCCCTTGCCGTCCTGGTCCTGGTCCTTCTGGTCGGCGTTGACCTTCTGGGGGCAGTTGTCGGTGTCGTTGGGTGTGCCGTCGCCGTCCAGGTCCGCCAGGCTGGGCTTGGGGCAGGTGGTGCCATCTTTGATCAAGGGGCATGGATCGCAGGCATCGCCGTGCGTGTCGCCGTCCAGGTTGCCCTGGTCCGGGTTCCACACTTGCGGGCAGTTGTCGTCGCCATCTTTCTTGCGATCGCCGTCCAGGTCGCCAGGGCCGGGCGGGTCGCCGTGGACCGGCGCCACGTCACACGAGATGAGCTTTTCGGCCTCGTCGCCGCAAATCCACAGCGGCCACAGCTCGTAGCCGTATTCGTAGGCGGGCGCGGGCTTGACCAACGCCTTGGCGTCGCCGAGCGCCTTCTTGAGCGCGCCCTCGACCACCGCCAGGGTCTGGTCGCCCTTGTCGGTGACATTGGTGTCGGCGACACAGAACTTCTTGCCGGTGCCGCACACATCCACGGTCTCGCAGCTGCCGGCTGCCGCCTGATCCATCAACGCCGCGTCGCCGTACTGCGCCCGGCCGCCGACGATCGTGAGCTTGACCTTGTCCGAGCGCGCGGCGATGACGGCGGCCAGGGGCTTACTGCGATCCCCAGCGAAGACGGCGACATCGGCGTAATAGCCTGTTCCCAATCGCCCCAGGAATTCGCCGGCGCCGACCGCTTTGGCGGCGTTGACGGTGACCATCTGCAGCAGCATCTCGTCGGTCAAGAAGCCGCCCCAGCGCTTGTCACTGAGCCTTTTCGCGCACTTGAGCTCGTCCAATTGGTTGATCGACCCGGACGGCGTCCAATCGGGTCCTAGCGCGACCGTCATGCCCAAGTTCCAAGCCGCCGGCACCCGGGTGGTGTCGCCGTACAGGTCCAGGTTGCTCTGCGGCGACCAGATGATCGCGATGTCGTTCATGCGGGCTTCGGCCAGTTCTACCCCGCCCAGGCCGGTGGCGTGAATCAGCGCGACCTTGGGCAGCGCCATGCCTTTCTTGACGAGGTCGTACCACTCTTTCTTGCTCGCCTCGTTGATGCCTTCGCCGACGTGCAGCACCACCCCGGCCAGCGCACCGTTTTTCAGGCCGTTCTTCCACGGTGCGGTGTCGCTGTCGCTGACTGCGCCGATCGCCGGCACCACGTGGGTCTCGATCTTGTAGCCGCTAATCAGGCTGTTGCCCTTGGTGTCGTCCAGGTTGCGCACCCAACCGCCGGCGCACCAGCCGACCGAGGTGCTGACGCCCTGGATGGCAGTGACGCCGGACGCCAATTGGCGCAGTTCGGTCCACTTGATCGACTCGCAGCGCGCCTTGCTGCTGACGTGGTTGTAGCCACCCTTGAAACCCTTGTAGTCGCTGTCTTTTTGCCACTGATAGCGCTCTTGGAAAAGCTTGGTGTGCTTCCAGCGCGGCAAGAAATCGTAGGTGCCGTGGTCGTGCGGGTTGATGAGCCCTGGGGTGATGATGCCGTCGGTGCACACGACCGTGGCCTTGTCGGCTTCGGGGGCAGCGGAGCAATCGGGGCCCACGCACACGATCTTGCCGGTCTTGGCCGAGGTGAACACTTCGGCGTCGTCGAGCAACACGTCGCCCGTCCACACCGTGCCGCGCAAGCGCAAAAGCTTGGGGTCGCCGCTCGTTGGCGCACAGGGCGCGCGCTGAGCGCTGTCGCCACCACCGTCGATCGAGGCGACGCCAGCGCCGTCCGCGTTGGCGCTGTCGCGGGTCGCGTCGGCAGTCGCATCGGCTTTGTCGACGGTGGCGGCGCAACCCGTGACCACGCACAGGTACAAGGCTACAACGGGCTGGGCGATCAAGGTGCGCATGGCGACTCCGGCGGCGGGGCCGCGCAGACCGGCAAGGATACGCGCGCCGGTCGCTGTGGCCAAGCGGTTTCGCGTTCCATGGTTCGCAATGTGCAGGCCTGCTGCGGTCGGATTTGCGGGCGCTTTGGCCAGCGAGAATCGGCCTTTCGAGCGATCCGCGAATCAGCTGTGACACTTGCGCGTAGTCAGGTGCCCGACTTTGGCACAGGCGACGGTTGACGCCTGTGAAAAGGTCTTTATCCTATTGCCCGCTGCGGACCTCCGCGGCGCGCGAACGCGCACTGGATTTCGCCCGGCCTTGCCCCATGTCGGCCGGCGCGCGCAACGGCACAGACCGCTACACCTCGGTCGGGCGGCCCAGGGGCAACACCACAACCCGCGCGATGCGCGGCGGTTTTTCGATTGGAGGACAGATGAAACTCGTCAAGAACTTGGCTCTGGTCTCGGGCCTGTGCAGCGTGCTGGCGCTGGGTGCCTGTGAAGCTACGGTTGGCGGTGGCGGCGACGCAAGCGGCGACACCACGGCCGATGCCACCACGGGCGGTGGAGCGGATGCCACCACGGGCGGTGACACCAGCACCGGCGGTGGGGACACCGCAGCGGCCACCGGCTATAAGTTCGTCACCATCGACGGCGCCCCCGAAGCCAACCCCGACTGCACCACCACCAGCGCGGGCGCGGACATCGACGTCGTGGCCCTGTACCGCGGCGGCAAGCTGGTCGGCGTCGGCAAGCCCGGCACCGTCATCCACAAAGAAGGCGCCACGCCCAAGTGCCCCAAGTGGGGCTCCAAAGACGTCGCCAAGCAGACCTGCACCTACGGCACCAAAGAGGCCAAGTGCCACAACGACCCGGACGACGTCGCGGGCGGCTTGACCACCAAGATGTACAAGGACAACACCCCGGACACCGGCTACTTCGGCCTGAGCGGCGGCACCGTCGAAGTGCAGATTGGCGCCTGCGCGGCCGGCACCGACATCAAGACCTGTGACGGCAAAGGCGCGGTGATGGAAATCCTGCCCGGCGACGAACTGGACATCTACGAGGTCGATGAGACCTACAAGGCGTCCAGCAAGACCCTGGCCAGCGGCATCGCCCCCGACAGCTGCACCTGCACCGCCGAGCAGTACGAGCTGTGGGTCAGCAAGGCCAGCGGCAAGGTCGACGTCAGCCTAGGCAAGCACACCGGCAGCAAGGGCCAGATCAAGGTCCAGTAGCCCAAGCGACTCGCCAACGCCGACGGGCCGTCTCCGCCACTGCGCGGGGGCGGCCCGTTGCCGTTTTCGGGCTGTTTTCTTGCCATTTTGACACCTTGCCGGTTCGCGGACAGCCTGGGCGCATTTGTTGCAGCCCCCGTCGCCCGTGGTAAAGTGCCGGTGCGTCGCGCGCCCGCTGTGGGCGCACGCCCCTGCCGCGCTGCACGCGCCGACCGGGCCGCCGCCGCCATGAACGCTATGGTCCCCCTTCTTAGCCGCTGCTTCGTTGTCGCTACCCTGGCGATCGCTGCTCCGGGTTTTGGCGCCGACAAAGCGGCCGAAAAGCCGGCCAAGCCGGCGGCCGAGAAAGCCAAGGACACGGAAAAGACAAAGGACGCGGAAAAGACAAAGGACACAGACAAAGCCAAGGACGGCGTCGACGTCGGCAAGAAAGCGGACAAAGCCAAGGCGGACGGCAAGAAAGACGACGGCAAAGCCGCGGACTCGAAGAAGGAAGAAGCCAAGCCTGCAGATGCCAAACCGGCTGCCAAAGAGCCGCGCGTCGAAGACAGCGCCACGCCGGTTGGCGACGACGCCACCAAGCTGGGCCCGTGTGCGCCGCCGCCGCGGCCGTTCCCGTTTCCCTTGCTCGGCGACGACAAAGC
>CAXRHS010001104.1:0-3530 GCA_964230235.1 Myxococcota bacterium | reverse complement strand
TGGGCCGAAGGGCTGGTCGGCAGCGGTTGGCGCGAATTGTGGCCGGCGCTGCGCAGGCTCGACTGGGCTGGCCAGCTGGTCGCAGGCCCGTGGATCCACGGCTGGCGGGGCCTGCAGCTGGCCGAGGCCGACGCTGCGGATGCCTTCCGACTGGCGCAGACCGGCGCCGATCGGCTGTGGTGGGTGCACAGTTGCGATCCAGCAGCGCCACACCCAGAGCTGACAGGGTGGGCAAGCCTGCCGCATTTGCCGGTTCGCGCCGCAGGCACCTGGCTGGTGCTGCGCGGCGCGAAGCTGGTGGCCATTGCGCGCCGCGAGGGCCGCGACCTGCAGTTTCTGACCACGCCCGACGACGCCGAACTGCCAGCGATCGCTGCGGCCATGCTCGAACGCTGCCGTCGACCGGGGCGGCCGCCCTTGCAGATCGACGCCATCAACGAGGTGCCAGCCGCGCGGTCGCCGTACCGCCACGTGCTGCAGTCGCTCGGGTTGGTTGCGGATCACAAGGGGTTGCAGGCCGTGTGACCTGGACTTTGGAGCGCTGCTGCGCTCGCCTTTGCCCCAGCGACCGTTTCTGCTACACAGGCCGCCCTTCTGCCCTGCGGCCGCTTTCCCAATGATCAATCACTATCTGCCGATTCTGCGCGAATGTGAGCCGTTTCTGATCGCGCACCACGACGTGCGGTCGCAGCTGTCGCTGGCACCGGGCGGCCTGCCGATTCCGCCAGACAACGTGTTGCACCCCCAACACATGGCCAATGGCCGCTTCTTGGAGCTGCTCGCGCGCCTGGATGGCCTGACCTTCGGTCCCTTTGGCATGCACATGCCCAGCTGGGTGTTCTACGACTGCGCGGTGATGCCCGGGGCGGTGTTCGGCCTGGCGATGCGTGCCGAAAAGGTGCCGGAGTGGGCGCGCGCGTGCTTGGGCGTGCCCGCCGACTACCAGGGGCTGGTGCCGATGTCGCAGTTCATCGCGATACCGGTCCTGTCTGGCTTTGCGACCGGAGCCGCGGTGCCGTCGACGTGGCTCATGTACACCCTGGAGTCGATGAATGAGATCTCTGCAGGTATCGCGCCGCACGGCCTTATCGAGTTCACGCTGTGGATGGGGCTACAGGTCTTTCCAATCCAAGAGTTGCAGGGCACTGTGCAGTGGCGCTCTCCCAAACTGGCCACGTTCGCGCACCTGGGCCCGCTGGAGCTGATGACCGCGCTCACGCCGGCCCATTCGCTGCCGCGGACGCTGACCTTCAGGCTTCAACTGCGCGATCTCCATCTGCAAAGCGTCCTGCTTGCGCCGCGCGCCCACCCCGACGCGCCGCCGCCCAATGCGCTGCTCGATGTCGACGACGAAACCGCGCTGCGCCAGCTGCAACTGGACATCGAGGCCGGTCACCGCATTCAAGTTGTCGGGCAGCCCAAGGCGGTCGGGTGCCATGTGCGGGTGCCGATCTTTCGCTCGCCGCCGCCCACGCTGTAACACGAACCCACGACTGTTTTTTGGAATTCGCATGGCCTTGCCATTTCCCATCAAGGGTGACCATCTGTTGCGCGAGCTGGTGCCGTACGTCGTCGCGACGCCCGCCAACCTGCCGCTGTTGGACCTGGCACCGTTCGGCCTCGCCACGCCTGCCGAAAACGTCCTTGATCCGTTGCGGTTGCGCAGCGCCACCTTCTTGGACTTGCTGCACAAACTCGACGGTTTGACGTTTGGCCCAGAAGGCATGCCGATGCCCAAGTGGGTGTTCTACGACTGCTCGGAACTGCCCGGCGCGATCTACGGGCTGGCCCGCCCGGCGGCGACCGTGTGGCCCAAAGTTCGCGAGTTGTTTCAGATTCCAGCTGACTACCAGGGCCTCGTGCCGGTCTCGATGTACGTCGCCATTCCCATGCCGCAAGCCGGCGTGTGGTTCGGGCACAACCTGTCCTCGCTGGCGCCGGTGTTTCGCCGGTTGGAGTTGCTGCCGGACCTCGACCTCGCCGGCCTCGGCTCGCTGACCAAAGGTCTGGCGCTCAAGTGTTTTGGTGTTCAACAGTTCTGGGGCGCGACGCAGTGGCTCTCCAAGGCGCTGTACATCCACGCTAAGTTCGGCCCGTTGGCGCTGCAGACCGCCTACACCCCTGCGCACTCCGAGCACGAGACGCTGACCTACGGATTCCGCTGCACGGACGAGGCATTGCGCGCGTCGATGGGCGATCCCGGCGTCGAGATTGCGCGGCCTGCGGTCGACGAATGGATCGACGGGCGCGACATCGCCCGGCTCAAAGCGTTGCAAGTCCGCATCGAGGCCGGCGAGTCTTGGTGCATTCCGCGCGCGCCGCGGCCAGACGGCGAGGCGATGCTGGTGCCGGTCGCGCGGTTGTCGTTGGCGGCGAATTGAGCCGGCGGTTGCGCGCCGCGCCGCCCGTCCTACACTATCGCCCCGCTGCATCGCGCGCGGACAACCACCGAGGAGACGGCCATGGCCGGCAAGAACACTGCGACCTTTACCGACAGCAACTTCCAAGCCGAAGTGCTGCAGAGCGACAAGCCCGTTTTGGTAGATTTTTGGGCCGTGTGGTGCGGACCCTGCCGAATGGTCGGCCCGATTGTCGATCAGCTCGCCGATGAGTACGCCGGCCGCGCCAAAATCGGCAAGGTCGACGTCGACAGCAACCAGCGCATCGCCGCCAACTACCAGATCTCGTCCATCCCGACGCTGATGGTGTTCAAGGGAGGCCAAGTGGTCGAGCAGGTGCTCGGCGCCCAGCCCAAGCAGCGCATTGCCGCGCTGTTGGACCGCCACGTCTAGCCAGATGGCCGACTGATTTCGTTGCGCCGCGCGCGCTCAGGTGCTCCATGGACCGCAAAGTTGGCTTCGCACTGCTCGGTGTGCTCGCCCTGGTGACTGCCTATTTCCTGATCTCGGGCCTGTCGAGCGGTCCGACGCCCGCTGCGCCCAAGGGCGAAGTGGCCGGCAAGGACGACGATCCGGCGGCCCACGCTGGATCTGCGCAAGCCCCGGTCGTCAAGAAAGAACAGGCAATTGGCGATCAGCCTGCGCCAGACGCGGCCAACCTCGCGCTGCCGGGGCAGTTGCCGGCGCTCAAGGGCGTACAGGGGGCAGCCGCAGCCGGTCCGGTCGCGGGCCCGGTCACACCGCACGGTCAGCTGGAACTGGAAGGCGACGTCAAAGAGGAAGACGCCGAGGCGGCGATCAAGGCGATGTGGCCCGCCATCAAGGATTGTTACGTCGAACTGCGCCAGCGCGCGCCGCAAGCCCGCGGCCGGATGTTGATGACCTTCAAGGTACGCCCGGCCGAGGCCAACCAGGCCGCGACCGGCGAGATGTTCTTGAAAGAGACCCAGTTCACCGATCCCAAGTACCTGACCTGCGTGCGCGCCGCCATCGACAACGCTCGTTTTCCCGTCAGCAAGAACTTGAATGGCTCGGTGACCGTGCCGCTTTTCCTGGCACCACAAGCTGCCGGCGAGGCGGCCGCGCCGTAGCGGACCCCTCCGACATTGCAGATGGGGCGAATGCCTCAGT
>CAXRHS010001103.1:0-2085 GCA_964230235.1 Myxococcota bacterium | reverse complement strand
GGACCGGGCTGCTGCCAGTCGACCTTGCGCTCCAGCCGGCTGCGGCGTTCTTCGCCGGACAGATCGACGTGCGATACTGGCCCGCGCACCTTGCTCTCGTGCACGGCCGAATAGGGCCGCGACACCGCTCCCGCCAGCCGGCCGCTGTCCATCGCCTCGTCGCCCACAAAAAGGGCGCGCTTGGCGTCGCGCTGAACGCTGCGGCGCGCCTCTTCCAAGTCCAAAAGCCGGGCCAATTGCTCCGGCCGAAACTTGTTGCGGTCCGCCTTGGCCACCAGTTCCATGGCGGCCAACATCGCCTCGGCACTCTGGAAGCGATCGGCGGGGTCTTTGGCCAGCGCCCGCAAAAGCCACTCTTTGACATCTTCTGGCTGGGTCTTGAACCGCCCTTCCAGGTCCAGTTCGCCCGAGACCACCTTGCGGTGGGCGACGGCGGTCTTTTCGGCCGTCACCGGCGGCCTGCCGGTCAGCAACTCAAACGCGACCGCGCCCACCGCGTACAGGTCGGCGCGCTGGTCCACGTGCTCGCCTTGCGCCTGCTCGGGCGACATGTACTCGATCTTGCCCTTGACCGTGCCGGTGCGGGTGCGGTCGGTGCGGTGCGCGCCGCGGGCAATGCCAAAGTCGGTCACCTTGACCATCGGATGGCGCGAAATCAGGATGTTGTGCGGACTGATGTCGCGGTGGACGATGCCCATGCGCTTGGTGCCCGAGCCCTTGAACGCATGCACATACGCCAGCGCGGTCAGCGTCTGCCGCAGCACCTCGAACGCAATCGGCGCCGGCATCAGCTGGCCCTTGAGACGCAACGCCGTGATCAGCTGCGCCAGGTCGCGGCCATCGACGTACTCCATCACCAGGTAGTAGTCCGAATCCACCGTACCGACGTCGTACACGCGCACGACGTTTGGGTGGTCCAGTTGCTTGGCGACGCGGCCTTCGTCCAAGAACATCCGCACGAAGTCTTCGTTTTCAGACAAGTGGGGGTGCAGGTGCTTGAGCGCCAGCGGTTTGCCGTTCAGCGCATCGCCGACCTGGGCCTGCGCCAGGTAGACGGTCGCCATGCCGCCCGCGGCCACGCGCGCCGTCAGCACATAGCGCCCAAACGGCTGCGGATTGTCGAGTTTGCCCGTGATGATCATGGCCCGCTCCTGCTCGCCAATGCACGCAGCCACCGCTGCGGCAACCCCCGACGCTAGCCCGAACCTGAAAAAAGTCGATTTTTTCGCCGTTGCGTGGCCATTGTGAAGTCGCGTTGACCGGGCCATTGTGCGCTTGACGACGGCACGGCAGGCTGTCACCGTGACGCCGCGCGCCCAACTTTTGCGCTGCGCGCGACGCCTGCCGTGGACAGCTCTGCCAACCCATTGCGCCTCGTTGTCGTGCTGGTCGCCAGCCTGGTGTGCCTGGCCTGCAGTGGGCGCGCGTTGGCGCAACCCGTCGCCGAGGCGGTGGCGACGGCGGAACCAAACACGCCAACCACGGACAACGGCCTGGGATTTGCCGCTCTGGCCTTTGCGACGCCGATGGCGCTGCAGACCGGACTCGCGAACGGGGTTGCCGTCGCGGTTTCGTCTGCGGGCCAGCTGCGCTATGGCGCGGCGTTGGCCTGGACGGTTGCCGACGAGTGGTCCCCGTCGTGGGCCGTCACCCACCACGAGTTTCGCGGCCGCGCGACGGTGACGGTGGATCACCGGGTCGGCGCGGGGCGGTTGCTGGCACAGGCGGGTGCCGGCGTTGCGGTCGTGCGCGAGTCGCGGATTCGCCACCAGTCGTGGCGCACCGAGGGCGGCAAGCAAGAACGCACGGCCTGGGGTGTCCTGCCGCTGGTCACGGCAGAGGTCGGTGTGGGTCTGTGCCTCGCTGGCGACTGGGGCCTTGTCGTGCTGGCCGGACCGGCCTGGCCCAATGGCGACGCCAACCTCGGCTGGGTCAGCCATGTTGGCCTGGGGTGGCTGCCATGAACCCTTGTGCTCGCTTGTCGCTGCTACCCCTGTTGCTGGTCGGGTGTACCGGCGACCTGCAGACGCTGGCCGATGTCGCGACGCCACTGGCGCGGCTGACCGTGGTCGTCAAGGGTGACGT
>CAXRHS010001102.1:0-3376 GCA_964230235.1 Myxococcota bacterium | reverse complement strand
AGCAGAGCGGTCGCCGCCGGCAGTTGTGAGGCTTGCGTCGACTTCGCGGGCAAACGTCGCGCTCCCCGGCACGCGCGACAGAGACAGCGCTGGGACTGGAGCTTTCGATGCGACCCGAATCCCCTTGCGGTGCGCCGACGGTCGACGCCCCGCCCGATGCCGGCCTGGCCATCCGCACGCCTTGGTGGTGGCTGGCGTTGGCGGTACTGGCACTCAATGACCATTGGTGGAAAGCCGTCGACGTCGCGCCGGCAATCGTGACTGGCAAGCTGAGCGATATCGCCGGTTTGGTGGTGACACCCGCCGCGGTTGCGCTGCTGTTGGGGCTGCGCGGCCGGCGCGGCATCGGCCTCGCCCATGCCCTGGTCGGCGTTTGGTTTGCCGCCATCAATCTTTCCGACCCGTTCGCGGCCGGCTGGTCGCAGGCGTTCGCGCTGGTGGCCGTGCCTTGGCACGGCGTGGTGGACTGGCCGGATCTGCTGACGCTGCCAGCGCTGTACCTTTCGTGGGTGCTGCATCTGCCGCGTCACCGCGCTGTGGCGGTGGTCAGGCCGCGGCATCTGCGCCTGGCGAGTCTGGTCGCGGCCTGGCCGGCTTTGGTGGCGACCTCAGAGACCCGACCGCCGATTGTCGACGTGCCGCCCGTCACCAGCTTCGCCTCGTTCAACGCCGCATTCGCCATCGGCAATCCCGGCAGCAAGGCGGTGAACCTGCGCATTCGACCGCTGCGCAAAGGCGTGCTGGTCGACTGTGCGATGGTCAAGATCAACCCGGCCGCGTGGCTGTCGCGGCGGCTTTTCGATCAGGCGGCGCTGTGGGAGGTGCCGCCGGGCGCCAACATCAACTTCACGGACGGCGCCGCAGCGGCGACCGGCTGCAGCGTGTGGCTGGTCGATGGCAACACGCTGCCTATGACCTTGCTTTTGTGGGACAACGCTGAGTTTCCAGCGCAGTTCATTCCCGGCAACGTCGGCCAGCAGGTCGGCGCCAACCCGGACACGGCGCGCGTCTTGCGGCTGCAACTGGACGCCAAGGGCAAGCACTCGCTGGGCACCCACAAGGTCATCTTCAAGGCACCCGGGACCTTTGACCCGGCACCGCCGCCGGGCTGCGAGGTCCTCAACGACGGCGGCGGCGTAGCGTGGTCGCAGCCGGTGCCGGACCTGGGAAAGCCGTGGAAGATCACAGCCATGGACCAGTCACCCGACGGCTGCAGTGCCCTGCAACTGGCGGCTGCTGCGACGGGCGCCACCGCCACGACCTCGTGGTACCTGTGCTTGCCGCAAGCGGCGATGCCGTTCAAGACCGACGATGTCGTCACGGTCAGCGAGTCCAAGCTCGACCACAACTTCAACCCGATGGCCGGCCTGCAGGTGTCCAACGGCAAGGTCTCCGTTTCTGCCGGCATCAGCGGCAATGTCCTCTACATCGGCTCCGGCAAGGCTGAAGTCGAGGCCATTGGCGGCTGTGGCGCGCAGTTCGACAAGTGCGGCGGTGCCGGATTGCGCGCCCAGGTCAAGGTGTCCGGATTGGCCGGCGTCGACGGCAACACGTTGAAATCGGGTCAAGCGGCGCTGGTGGGCAAGGGGCGGACGCTCCATGTGGTGCGCGCGCAATACCGGGTGACGCTCGACCCGGCGTGTCAAACGGTGCCCCAAGGGCACGCAATCGGGCCGCTGGTCGAGTCGGCCCTGGTGGAGGTGGCGCCATGATTTTGCAACGGATTGTCATGATTGGGCTGCTGGCGGCGCTTTTCGTCGGGTGCGCAGACTCGGCCCCCGGTGCTGGCGGCGGATTTGGCGGCGCCAATGAAGCAAGCGCCACGGGGTCTGGCACTTCGGGCAGCACCGCCAAAGGCAGCCACGGCGTCACCCAGGCCGGGGCGCAGGATTTCGGCGCTTTCCGCAAAATCCTCGAACAGGGCAAAACACCTGCACCCGGCGTGCTCGACGACCTCGGCTTCTTCGCCGAACACAAACTGGACTACCCCAAGGCAACCTGCGGCGAAGACCTGTGCATGCACGGGCTGGTCGGCACCATGAACAACATGATCAACGGCGCCAATTGCACGTTGGTGCAGATCGGCCTGAACACGCCGCTCGACCCGGACACGCTGCCGCGGCCGCCGCTCGACCTGGTGCTGGTCATCGATACCAGTGGTTCGATGCAGGGCGAGCCGATGACCTACGTCAAGGAGGGCCTCAAGCGCATGCTCGACGCCTTGGAACCGACCGACAAGGTGTCGCTGGTCACGTTCTCGACCAACGCCAAAGTGGTGGTTTCTGGGGTGCCAGCCAGTGAAAAGCTGATGCTCGCCCAGGTGTTCGCGATGCTGGAACCGGACGCCCAGACCAACCTGTACGACGGCCTGTATACCGGTTTTCAGGTCGCCGCCAAGCAACAGCAGCCGGGCCGGTCTGCGCGCATCGTGTACTTGAGCGACGGCGTGGCCACCGCCGGCATGCAACAGCCAGGCAAGCTGGCCGCGTTGGCGCGGGCCTGGGCCAAGAAGGGCATTGGCATCACCACCATCGGCCTCGGCACCGAATTCGACATGTCGGCGATGCGCGACGTCGCGGAGGCCGGCGGCGGCAACTTCTACTTCATCGACCAGCCCAAGGGCGCTGGCGAGGTGTTCCAGGAGGAGGTCAAAACCGCCTTCTTGCCGCTCGCGTTGGATGTCAAGCTCACCTTCGCGCCGGGTGCCGGGTACGTGGTTCGCGCGGTCTACGGCACCCACGGCTGGCAGGGCGGTCCCAACGGCGGGATCATCGAAATTCCAGCGCTTTACCTGGCCAAACGAACCGACAGCAAGGCGCCAATCACCGCGGGTCGGCGCGGCGGCGGTGGCGCCATCAGCGTGGACCTGGTGCCGCTCAAAGGGGTCAGCGAGACCGGCGTCGGCAAGCTCGGGCTGGCCTACGTGGCGCCCAAATCGGGCGCGACCAAGGGCGCAGACACCAAGCTCGACACGCCCCACAAGCCGGGTCAGGTGCCCGCGGAAGGGTTCTTCTCGGTGCCAACGGTCGAAAAGGGCTTTGTCATGCTCAACCTTTTCGCGGCGTTCGAGATGGCGACCCAGTTCGCGTGGGACGCGGACCCGGGCGCAGGCCTGGGCGTCTTGGAAGCCATCCAAAAGCCCGCGGCAGCCTGGGCAGCCAAGAACAAAGACCCGGACATTGAAGACGACTTGAAGTACGTGACCTTGTACGCCGGGATCCTCAAGAACCTGCAGGCCCAGAGCAAGGTCAAGACGCCGGTGGTGCTGCCGCCGGACCCGTGGCCTTTTGGGGACTGACAGCGTCGATCCAAAAGTCCGATTTGGCCGGCCTGAGCCCTTGGTTTGCCTTGCTTGCTCAGTGGGTCGCGAGTTCGC
>CAXRHS010001101.1:0-5070 GCA_964230235.1 Myxococcota bacterium | reverse complement strand
TGGGCACGAACCAAGGGGCCGTGCAAGGTGCGGCGAAGCTGCGGTCGGTCGCCCACGCGTGCCCACAAGCCGCTTGATGGTAGCGATTCGGTCGCGCGGGGGCCCTCCGGCAGTCGCTTTGGGGCGATGCTCGCGGCCAGGCCGTGCAACATGCTGAAGTGGATTGCCAATCTTCCACCGTTGCTGGCCACGAACCGTTTTGCTTCGGCCATCGCTGCCTGCGTTCGGCATAAGACCAGCGTTGGCCTCATGGGATCATGGGAGTCCAGCAGGGGTTGGAGCCAATGCATCACAGACCTCGTTTGCCGCCCTGGTTAGGCGGCGGCACCGTCATATACGCCGAAGGGACTGGTGGCGCAACTGCTGGCGCCCTGCCCATCAACACCACTCGCTTCCCGTCGGCGCACGTCAACGCATCGTGAGCGCCCACGCTCGCCTGTCGAGTTGTCACTCAACGCGAGAACACGCCCAAGCGTGATCCGGTCTGATCGTTAGGGCCCGTGTAAAACCTATGCGATTTTCCACGTTGGCCCGTTGCTTGCCAAGTGGGTCGCAAGCGCGCGACTTTGCAAGTCGACTCGCCGCTCCGCTCCTCGCTCGTGTCGATCGACTTGTTTTTACACGGGCCCATAGGTTCTGCGCCCTCCTCAATCGGCCCACAGCCAGTCGGCGATCGGCCACTCGACGCTCTGCGGATTGCCGCGGCTTGCAAACGTCGCGACCAGAACTTTCCGTTCGGGCTGCAATCGCAGCTCGGCACGCTGCTTGCCCCGCCAGTGCAGGTATCGGGGCAGGCGCGCGCGCCGCTCGTCGGTGGTGCCCGGATGGACGACCAGGTAAGCATCGCGGCCTTCTGTCGCCAAAACCAGCCAGCCGCGCGCAATCAGGTAATGGACCCACGCCGCCTCAATGTCCGCCCGGTGACGGTCGAACCGGGCGCGCAGGCGACGTGTCAGCGCCGGCGACAGTGGCGTCTGCGGTTCAAAGCACCAGTGGCCATCGCGCTCCAGCCGAATCACAAAGCGCAACAGCTTGTTGCGCGGCGTGTTGACCGGTAGCCAGCTTTCAATTTGCGTCAGGTTCATCCAGCGGCGCTGCTCCGTGAAAAAGCCCCACACGCACCCCCGCGGCAATTCACGAATCAGCATCGCCATCGCGCACTCCTTGCCGTCCCGACCGGCGCGCCTTGTGCCAACCGCGCGGCGTCATCACCGGTAGCTCATCCAAACTGCGGCCCGCAATTCGGCTTTCGCGCGCCTCAAAGCTATGCGCCCCCCAGCCCTCCTGGTCGGTATTGGCACACGTGAAGTGCTCAAACACGGTTTCGGTGCGGTGTCGCGACCGCGGGTTGCAGCACAGCCCCCAGTCACTGTCGAACACGGCGTAATACGTACACCCGCCGCATTGGCTCCCCATGTCGTACAGCGCAAGTACCGCGGGCTCGTCGGCCCACATCAGCCGGTAGCGCTTCTCGGATTCCGAGTTGCTGAAGCCCTCGGTCACGATGCGGTTGCGATTGCCTGGCGGCGGCCGCGTCTTTTCACCCATGCTGCACCTCCCTTTCAGCCACGGTCTCGCACAGCTCCACGCGGACCTGCACTTTGCCGAACATCCACCAACCGCTGCGCATCTTGCCTTGCAGCTTGCCCAGTTCGCGGTTGAGAAACGCCTCCAAGTCGGCCCGCACCACCTCGCTTTGGCGGGCCACGGCCACCGGGTCGCGATGCCAGTCCGACCCCGGCGGCGGTTCAGGCGGCAAGCGCCAAATCTGGACGTTGCGCGCACCGACCTCAATACTCGCCCACGGGTGCGCAGCCAACTGTTCGTCCAACGACAGCGCGGACGGCGGCGGGTAGCGCTCGGCCAGGGTGAAACTGCGGCCGAGGTCGTCGCTGTCGCGAAAATCGCTGGCCAGGCAAGCCTCTTCGGACACCGTGGTCAACACCAGCAAACAGCCCATCGAGAACTCCAGCGCGCCAAGCAGGATGTTCGCGGCCAGGACGTGGCGCAACGGCAACCGCGGCAACCAAAATGCCGCGCTTCCGCCGCACACGCAAGCCTGGTCGACGCTCAACACGACACCAGCTGTCGCTATGGAAACAAGCGCCCCTTGTGGCGGCCGCCGAGCCGGCTACGCTGCACCTGCTTGATCTAGCCCTGTCGCTGGTAGGGCACTTGCGGCAACGACAACTTTCCTCGCCAGCCGCGTAGTAGCAACTGACAGCGCCGAAGCTGGCAAGGATCACCATGGAACACGACCCACCCATCGCTGCACCTGAACCACGCGAGCGCATGATCCTCACCGGTGGCTTTTGCCCAGAGCAATGGCGCTGGCGCGTGGCCAGCGTCTCGCCGCGGCAGCTGGTGCTGGCCAGTGGGGACCTCCAGGTCCGGCTGCACCCCGACCAGTGGCTGCCGTTCCTAGCTGCGCGCTGCCGCATGGACCCGGTCTACATCGACGCAACGCGCATCGTGCCGCCTGCCGCTGCGCCGCTATGGCTGCCGGGTGAAACGCCCATTGAGGCCCTGACCGCCGTTCGCCCACCTCGCCAGAATCGCCTGACGCCGCAACACGTTCCCGAAGACTGGGCAGTCCGGCTGCACCAGGCCGAGTTCTTGCTGGCGACCGCGCAGATCAAGGCCGCCAGCCTGTTCGATCAGGGCACCATCGTCACGTTTGCCGAGCGCGGCAGCGCGCCAGTCTGCTCGGTGACCTACGACGTTCGGGATGGTGCCGGGCCGTTGTGCACCTGTCAGCCGGTCGGCCGCGGCCACAGCGACCATGAGGTTTGCGCGCACGGCCTTGCGGCGCTGATGCGCGACCGGCGGGCCACAGCGATGTTGGCCCGGGTATTGGCTGCCACGCCGCCACTGCAGCGACACTGCGCCCCCGTTCGGAGGAACCCATGACCGCCACCAGCCTGCAACGCGCCGCGCAAGCCGGCCATAGCTACCAACAACTGCTGCCGCTGCTGGAAGCGACCCTGCGCGCGGATGCGCCGGTGCTGTTGCGAGGTCACCCTGGCGTGGGCAAGTCGGCGCTGGCGGCCGAGTTGGCCCACAAGCTCGGCCTGCCGCTGCTCGATGTGCGCCTGGCGCAAAAGGACCCCGCGGAACTCGCCGGTGTGTACGTACCGAATACCGAGCGCACAGCCCTGCAGTTGCTGCCGCCCGACTGGGCCGTGCAACTGGTTGCCAGGCCCATGCTGTTGTTCTTGGACGAAATCAACGCCGCCGTGACGCGGTTGCACCAGGCGGCCGCGTACCAGATGGTGCTGGAGCGGCGGGTCGGACCTTTGCGCTTTCACCCCGGCACACGCGTGCTCGCGGCGGGCAATCTGGACGAAGACCGCGCGCTTGCGACCCCATTGTCGACCGCGCTCAACAACCGCTTCGTGCACTTCCGACTGCGGGTCGACGTTGCCGACTGGCTGCTGTGGGCGCGCAACCAGGGCCTGCATGAGCCGGTTTGCCGCTACATCGCGGCGATGGGCGGCCGAAACGGCCAGTACCTGTACCGCAACACCGGCGAAGACGCGTTTCCCACCCCACGCAGTTGGGCGCAGGCGGCGCGGCTGCTGCCGAAGGCCCCCAAGGGGGCGCACGGTGCGTTGTTGACCGCATGTGTGGGTCCGACGGCGGCCGAGCAGTTCTTGGAGTGGCAAAGGGTCGCGGTGCACGCCGATCCGCTGGCGATTTTGGAGGGTGGCAAGCAGCCCAACTTCGCCAAGGGTGCGCTGGCAGAACCGTCGATCAAGCTGGCGCTGCTGCGCGCCGTGGCGGATCGCCTTGCCGCAGCTGAGGAGTTGCCGTCGACCTGGTTGGACCGCACGGCCGAGATGTTGGCGGCCAAGGGCATCGACCCCGAGCACACGGTGCTGATGCTGCAAATGCTGCCAGAAGCCGTGCGCAGGGCACTGGCACAGCGGCCGGCATTCCGAAAGGTCGCCAAGGCGCTGTCGGCCCAACAGCTCAAGCTCTTGGAGGCCAGCCATGGCTAGGCCCAAGCCCATCGCGATCCCCGCCGGACTGACCCAACGCATCGCCGACCTCAAGCTCGAGCTGCTGTGGCGCTATCCGTTCTGGGGCCACATCCTCGCTGGCGTGCGCCTGATTTGGGCTCCCGAGCTGCCCACGCTGGCCGCGACCGACGGCTGCGACCGGATCTGGCTCAACCCGCGGCCTCTGCAGCAGCTGGACCGGCGCGAGTTGGGCTTTGTGCTATTGCACGAGTTGAGTCACATCGTCCTCGACACCTTGGGTCGGGAACAAGGACGCGACCGGCGGTTGTGGAACCAGGCCACCGACTACGCCATCAATCGGCAGGTTGCGCACATCGCGCTGCGCAGCGCGCCTGACAAGCCGGCGTGGCGGGCGCCCTGCCGCGAGATAGCGGGCTTTGGCAACTGCGCCCCGCTTTTCGATCCCCGGTTTGATCACCTGGCCGCCGAGGCCATCTATGACAAGCTGCACAAGCTCCAGCCTGCTGCGGGCGGTGGCAGTTCGGCGCAGGTGTACGACGAATTCGGCGAGGCACTGCAGACAGACGCCGACCATGGCGGCGGCATCGACCTGCATGTTGAGCCACAAGGGCCACAGGAACGGCTGACCCGCGAGCGCGACGAGGCAATTGTCCGCCTCAAAGGCGCAGTGGAGCAAGCGCGCCGCGACGACCACCACACCGTGCTGCCGCTTGGCCTCGACAGGCGCCTGTACGAACTTGATCTGCCGCGGGTGCCTTGGCAATCGCTGCTCCAAAGGTTCTTGCTCGATCTGAGTTCGGCCAGCGAGCGCAGCTGGGCGCGGCCGCACCGGCGGTGGCTGGCCGAAGACGTGCTGGTGGCTGGGCCGGTCAGGGAGCCGGACGGCTGCGTGGTGGTGGCGGTCGACACTTCGGCGTCGATGCGGCGCCAGCAGTTGCTGGCCATCGGCGCAGAGTTGCAGGTGCTGGAACAGACGTTCGCCGAGCTGTGGGTCATCACGGCCGACGCCAAGGTCCACGACGTCGTGGCGCCGGGCGAACTGCAAGCCTTTTTGGCGCGTGGCAAGCTGCGCGGCGGCGGTGGCACC
>CAXRHS010001100.1:0-2476 GCA_964230235.1 Myxococcota bacterium | reverse complement strand
CGTGAGGCTGCCCGGGCCGCGCATCCGCAGGCCGGTCGCGGTCGGCGACTTGATCGAGACTGCCGCCTGGGAGAGGCCAACGACGGCGACGCCAGGTTGGAACTCGACGCCCCCTTCGTAGGTTCCTGCGGCGAGGACAATCGTCTGGCCGGCAGTGGCGCGGGCGGCGGCAGCGCTGAGCGAGCGCAACGGAAATTCCTGGAACCCCTTGCCGTTGTCGCTGCCGCACTCCGCGGCGACCTAAGGGCCCGTGTAAAAACAAGTCGATCGACAAATGCGCGGAGCGGAGCGGCGAGTCGACTGCAAAGTCGCGAGCTTGCGACCCACCAAGCAAGCGGCGGGCCAACGTAGAAAATCGAATAGATTTTCTACGGGCCCTAAATCGCAGCGGACGATACGGCCGGCCACTGCACGCCCTCACACGGCAACGATTCCGCACCGCCGCAGGCGATTGCGAAGGCAGTGGCAGCCAGCGCGCTGGCCCGGGCGCAAGAGTGGCGGGCGCGGTCAAGAACAGGTCGTGGCTTCATTGGCACCGCGGCGGTCGGTTTGGTCAGCGCGGGCGAGGTTCAACGCGGCGAGGCAGCGGCGGACCACCACGACCTCACCAGCGAGGCGCCAGCCGACCTCGCGCGAGCACGGAGTGCCATCGTGCTTGCGGCAATTGATGATGTCAAGGCGTGTGGTTATACTTGATCGCCCAAGTCCGGCCCGTGTGCCAGATCGGCGATCTCGCGCTTGCTGAGTGGGTCGCCAAGCCCGCGCTTGCTGCGCAGCAGACTCGCGGCTCCAATCCAACGTTGATCTCGGAGTTGGGTGACCATGCATAGCATGGGGCAGCGGCGGATGGATGCGGACAGCGAACCCTTGGCTTTGCGCGTGGCAGGGCGTGCCCGCTCGCCACAACCTGCCGATGAAATGTCGTTTTCGTGCGCTGATCCTGTGCCTGTGCCTGTGCCTGCCCCGGACCGCGGCACGCGGCTGAACCTGGGTCTGCCGAACACGGGTAGTCAATGTGCTGAACAGTGACCGATGACCTGAGCGAGACTGGCCGCAGTCCGATCCTGACCACGCACGCGCAGGCTAGTAGCTTCGCTTCAGCTGCTTCCAACCCAGTCGCCCCGCGCCCGCGACCACCGCCCAGCCACCGCGCCTACTTGTGGCCGCCGCTCGCCGGCGGTTCGTTTTTCGGCCCTTTGCCCAGGAACCACTGGTGGTCCGGGCTGTTGAGCACCTCGTCGATCTTGGCGTGCAGTGCCTGCGCCTTGGCCGCCTTGGCGGCATCGGTGCTGCCCTTGAACTTCTCGACCAGCTCGTTGAGCAGCGGAATGAAGTGACCGTAGAAGTTGCGCGCAATCTCGTAGGTGCCGTGCCAGTGGGTGTAGTCGGGCGCCATCATCGACGCACCGTGGCGGGCGCGCCGACCTTCGTGGTGCCAGATTTCGTACCACACAAAGTCGATCATGTTCGAGAAGCCGGGGCCCAGCAGCGGCTTGGCGAGCTCGTGCAACGCCATCCCGGGCTTGGCAAACTTTTCGTTGTACAGCGTAATTGTGGCGTCGTACTGGGTATAGAAAGAGTCGGCCCAGGTTTCGTTGTGGCAGGCGGTGCAGACATCTTTCATGTTGGCGCGACGCTTTTCCCAGCCGACCTTGGCGCCGGCCAGGCCCATCTTGGCATCGGCGACCTCGGGTCGAACCGACAGCACCGGCCGGTTGTTCCAGCTGATGCGCATGCCGATGTCGTGGGTGACGGGCTGCTTGCGGGTGGCCGACATGTGGCAGGTCGCGCAGGTAGGCGCCGCCGTGTAGTCCTCGCCGACGATCCATTTGGCACTGTTGAGGTTCATCTTGTCGACGTTGGCCGAGTAGGCGATGCCGTGCTTGCTCTCTTCGTAGATTTCCTTTTGCGGGTGGTCGGGGCCCAGGTGGCACTTGCCGCAGGTGTTGGGCTGGCGGGCTTGCGCGGCAGAAAAGTCATGGCGCATGTGGCAGGCACTGCACGAACCTTCGGTGCCATCCGGGTTGATGCGGCCGACGCCGCTGTTGGGCCACGAAGCCACATCGAGCTTGCCATCCTTGCCGACCTTGACCGGCGAACCGTGGCACTGCCAGCAGCCGTTGACGGCGGCCGCCGAGTTGCCGTTGGGAAAACCCGGCGACTTGAAAGCGCGGTTGCCCTGGACGACCTCTGCGAGGTGGTTGTCGATGCTGCCGATGATGCGGCCGGCCTTGCTGTGGCGCGACCCGGCGAACTCGACGACTTCGCGTTCGTGGCAGCGCGCGCAATCTTTGGGCGTGACCAGGACGGAAATCAGCAGGCCGTTGTGGTCAAAGGCGTCGGCGTCGGCCTTGTCGGCCTTGTGGCATTCGTAGCAGCCGACGTTGCCGCGGTAGTGCTTGCTTTGGCCCCACTGCTGGTAGATGCCCGGCGTGTCGCTTTTGTGGCAGCCAAGGCACTCCTTGGTCTCGGCGCT
>CAXRHS010001099.1:0-2512 GCA_964230235.1 Myxococcota bacterium | reverse complement strand
CTTCGCGACGCAGCGCGTTGGGGTTCTTCAGGCCGGTCAGTTGCGCTTCCAGCCGACGGTTTTCGTCCAGTTGCGTGCGCAGTTCGTCGCTGGTCTTGACCATGTCGTAGGCGGTTCGCACGCCCACCGTGGTCCGCTTGACCTTGATGACTCCGGCGGCGCCAATCGACACAAAGAGCGCGACCAGCAGCGCGACGCGAAACACAAAGTGCCTCTCGCTCTCTTGGGCGCGCTCGATGGCCGTGCGCGGGCGCAGCCACTCTGCGATTTTTGGGGTGCCGAAAGGGTCGCTCACCAGGTCACCGGGCCTTTTGTCCGCCTCGCGGGCTGCCGCGAAAAAAGTGGACACGCCTGCGCGTTATCGGTCGTCCGCCGATCGCGTCAAGTTTTTCAGTGGTTGCATATACAATACTGAAATCATTCGTCATCTCCAGGGTCCTGCAATTCCACTGGACGCTGTGTCAAGTCAATCGGCGACTGCCGTCGCAGCACCCGCAACCGCGCACTGCGCGCACGGGGATTTTGCGCAATTTCCTGATCATCGGGGACGACGCCGCGGCGTTGCGGGACCCGGAACAGGTCCCCCCGCGCGCGCTCTGCAAAAGCGTGCTTGACCGCGCGGTCCTCGCCCGAGTGAAACGTGATCACGGCCAGCGCCGCGCCCGGTAGCAAGCGGTCAGGCACCGCGGCCAGCAGGCGGTCCAGTTCGCCGACTTCGTCGTTGACCCACATGCGCAGGGCCTGAAAGACCTGCGTCGCCGGGTGCAGCGAGCGACTGCGGTCCAAGCGCGCGGCCAGCCGGTCCGCGAGCTTGCCCGTGGTGTCGGCCCCCTTGTGGAACTCGTCGAGCACGATGCGCGCGGTGCCGATCGAGCGCCGGATGTCGCCGAACTCGTACAGCACGTCGGCAAGGTCTTCGAGGCGAACGCCCGCCAGAAGTTCCGCTGCCGTCGCTCCGCGGGTCGGATCCATGCGCATGTCGAGCGGGCCATCCGCGCGAAAACTGAACCCGCGCTCGCCCTGGTCAAACTGCGGCGACGACACGCCCCGGTCGGCGATAACGCCCAACAGCGGCTGCGGTACCAGCGAGGCCAGCGCACCAAAACACCCATGCACGGCCGAAAACCGGTCGCCGAAGCGGGCGAGCCGGGGCTGCGCAGCCGCCAGGGCCTGCGGGTCGCGGTCCAGACCGACAACGCGCACCGCGGGCAGGTTGGCCAGCGCCAGCAACACGGCTTCGCTGTGCCCGCCCCCGCCCAGCGTGCCATCGACGACCACACCTTGCGCCGATCCACTCGGATCCACCGCCAGGGCGGCGCGCACGCCCTCGACAACCGCCGCCGCGGTCTGATCGCGCAAGACTGTGGTGTGCGCAAACTGCACGGCTACAGCCCCAACCGCGCGAGGTCCGCGCTCCAGGTCGGCAATTCGGCGGCCACGGCCTCGGACTGGCTGTTCCAGGCCTCGCGGCGCCAGATTTCAAAGCGGTTGATGGTGGCGACCAGCATCACTTCGGCCGCGGCGTCCAGCCCCGCGTAGGCCCGCAAGGTCGGCGGCAGCACCACCCGGCCATGGCTGTCTGGCTCGACCGGCGTCGCCCCCGACACCACGAACCGCAACAGCTTTTGCACGGTCGGGTCGCTTGGCGGCAGCGCGAGGATCCGCTCTTCGTAGGCCTCCCAGTCGCGCATCGCCCACGCCTGGATGCACGGCCCCGACGTCGAGCGCACCAGGATCAGCCGCCGGTCGCCGGCCGTATCGAGCGCCGTCCGGTACGCGACAGGAATCGCCAGCCGCGCCTTCTCGTCGAGGCGCTGGGCGAATTCACCGCGAAATCGAACGGGTGCACAGGCGGACACGGCGGGCATCCCACCGGCGCGCAGGCAAAACCTGGGCGCCGCGCAGGCGCCGTAACGGGCAACCTGCGATAATTGCGTTGGATTGTTTGATGGTCCGCTAGGGCTGGCGACCCGCGCGGCCGGGGTCTTGCGGGTCGCCGGGAACCACTTTGATCCCCTTTGACCCACTTCGTCCCACCGCGCGACATTACGCCCGAAGGGCACGGGTGGTCAACGGCTGAAATTTTGTTCAGGGACGCGCGGTTGGGTCGACGATGGGCGCGACAGGGGGCGCTTGACGTGTAACTGCCTGATACTACTTGGTGGCGCCGGACTGGCGCGGCTGCCCTCGCCCGCTGAAAGGCCCGAGCCGCCTGCCAAATCGGTGCGCCCGGGCTGATCAAAACAGGGCCGACACAGCGGCGATCTGCGATCGTAGCGCCGATCGTCGCCGGCGCCAGTTTTTGCCCTCGGCTCCTAATGACCGGAATACACATCTGAATTCCCGAAATCACCCGCCCAGGATTGTGTGGTGTGGGCCGTGCCAGCTACACTGCACCGCCGCGCGGCGGTCGTGGGCGGTTCGGCCTGCAGCGGCCGCCACCCAGAGCAGCGGGCCCAGCGAGGACGGACTGCGCAACCAACGGAAAATCACTCGGGGGCGGAGGCTCGCG
>CAXRHS010001098.1:0-21575 GCA_964230235.1 Myxococcota bacterium | reverse complement strand
GCTCAAACTGCTGTCGGCGGGTGCGGCAATGGCGTCGGTTGCGGCAGCCATCTTTCGCGGCATGGACCAGTCCACCGCCAAGAAGCGCGACGAGGCCACCCGCGAGCATCGCGTGATGCCGTGATTGGCTGCGGCTGTCGTCGTTGCCTTGGCCTTCGCGCGTGGGGTCGCGCGCGGCGCTGGGCTTGTGCTGTTGCTGTCGGCGCTGGGCTGACCGCGTGTGGCTGCCCGACCGCGTATCTGTACGACGGCAGTTCAGGGCCGGGCGCGCGACCGTACTACAAGGTCGAGGCGTGCAAAGGCCAGAAGCCGCGCATCATCTGTGACTCGCCCAACCGATTGCCAAACGAGGACTGCCGGTGAACGACGAAACGACTGTGCGCGTCCTCGCGGTCCTAAACCTCGCGCGCCCGTTGGTGGCGATGCTGCCACCCGCAGCCGCATTGGCCGTTGGTGCTGCGATCTCGGCGTTGGAGTTGCTGCTTGCGGAGCCAGACCCCACGGACTACCAGGACGTCGTGACGCCGCGACCCGACGCCGACAAGGTGGGGCCATGACCGACCGCATCATCCTGTCCGGAGTCACCAACAACCCCCAACCGGCCTCGCGTAAGGCGGCAAGGTTTCGGCGGCATGTTGTACTGGTGGCCATCGGCAGCATAATTATGTCCTTGGCTTGGTGGGCGTCGCCGCTGCGGGTGCAGGCCGGCGAGGTGGTGGTCAGGGACCATCGCGGGTAGGTGGCGGCCATGGCTCACCCAGCGCGGCGGCCAGGTCGTTGCGGAGCTTAGCCATCGCGTCGCGCGCAGCCGCCAATGCCTCGACCAGGTGGTCGTCGCCGGTGTGCTGCCAGACGATCGTGCCGCGCACCAGTATCCGCGCGACTACGATGCGTCCGTAGTGCTCGACCGTCACGGACAGACCACCAGCGGGCGGCAGGTCGCCGCGGACCCGTGTCGGCGTGGCCCAGTGCCAGGACAGCGCCGGGAACGCGGCCTGGATGCGAGCGAAGTCGCGGTCAGTCATGGCTCCCCCTTCGGCGGCAGCAGGGCCGCGATGGCCGCCCGCGCGAGGTTGCCGCCGTGTGCCAGGTCGTAGCCGCTCCATGTGCTGGCGATGGCCTCGACCGCACACGCCTCCCGCACACGCTCGATCACCGCCAGTGCGGCGGCAAGCTGGGCGCGAGCCTGCATCAGCGCCTCGACTGTCAGCGCCACGGAGCCCGACGCTCGCAGCAGGTCGCCAGGCTCCACCAGCAGGTCGTCGCCGGTCGCGCGCAGGACCGCGTGCAGTTCGGCGTGGGCGGCGGCAAGCTGGGCGCGAAGGTCGGCGACCTCGGCGTCGCGCCGCGCTTCGTGACACGCGCAGCCGGTGTGATGGGTGTCGTTGTCGGTGCAGATCATTTTGCCCCCACGCCGCACGCCTTCTCGGCGGCAGCCTTGGCTTCGGCTTCGGTGGCGCACACGCCTCGCCACTCGACACAGCCGACCCCACCGCCGCAGTACCGATAGCCGTCCTCCGTTCCTTCGACGACGCCACGCCACAGCAGGCCGCCCGGCTCCGTCAGCGTCCACACGCCGCAGCCACAGGCGCAGCGCCCCCACCGATTCGCCGCCACCTGCGCCTCCAACTCGGCCACCCGCGCGGTCAGCCGGGCGATCTCTGCGACGTGCCAGGCGTCGCGGGCGGCGGCGCAACGGTCGGCAGCAACGTCGCCCCAAGGCTGCCCTGCCAGCAGTTCTACCGCGCAGTACCCCGCAGCCATCTGTTGCGCTTCGTTCAGTGTCGTCGCCACCGGCCGGTGGCAGCGGTCACAGGTTGCCATGGGTCGCCTCCGCAGCCGCCACACATGCCGCCAAAATCGCCTCGGCGCGGGTGTCGCACCACGGCCCCCATGTGCACACGGCATCATCGCCCATGTGCGGCCACCACGACACAGCGCGTCCAGCGACGTCGTGTTCACAAACCTGTGGCCCCAGCCCCAGCAGCAGCGCCCCAAGCGTACACGCGTCCGTCCAGTCCGGCACGGCGTCGCAAGTGTACGAGTGGGTAGCCTCGTCGCCCTCGCCGACGTTGCGCATACACAGGCTTTTCTTGGCGGTATACACCACGCGCCACGGCACCGGGTCGTCGGGCCACAACAGGGACATTCCCGGTTGCGCCCAATCCGGCACCAACTCGGCGTACCTCTTGGCCAGCTCGGCGCAGCGGGCGTGCTGCTCTGTGGTCAGGTCAGCCATTGTCGGCCTCCAGTTCAGCGAACCGGCGCAGCAAAGCACCCATCGGCACCGGCGGCGGCGATCCGTAGTCGCGGCGTTCTTGGCGGTCGATCCAGGCCATCGCATCGGCCAGTAGCCGCATTTCCGCCACCCGGCGCAGGGTCGCGGCGGGGTCGTTGGCGGCAATCAAGTCGGCATTGGCTCGGCCTTCGTCGCAGCCCCACACGCCTGCGATCTCGCCGGCCGCCGAATTAACATCGGCAGAATCGTTGTTGCCGGTGGCGTGCCACGGCCCTTTCGTCGCATCCATCGCCAGCCGCTCCAAGCGGTCGGCTTCGGCGCGGAGTTCTGTTGCGGTCATGGCTGCCTCCTCTCCGACACGCCAGACTTGACGCACGCCGGGCAGTAGTCCTTGCGGTCGATGCCTCCGGGCTGAACACCCGGCACCCCTCGCCATTTTGGCGGCGATCGGTGCGCCAGGAACCACTGATACGGCTGCCAGTCTGGCCGCTGAACACCGTGCGTCGCCCCGCAGCCGTCGCAGACGATGCAGGGTCCGCGAAGAGCGCAACCCAGCTGGAGTGCGAGCGCACGCCCGATGCTTGCGTGATAGCTCATTGCTGCCCCTTTTCCAGCGCGTCCGCGATGGCGGCGCGAAGGTGTGTTTCGGCGTGAGCTTTTGCCACGCCAATTGATGCAATTTAGCGCACGTCCCCCCTCCGAGAAGCACGGGCAAGCGCCTGCCGCCGGAAACGGTCGTGGCGCGTCGATTCGTCGGCCTGGATTTCCGCAAGCCGCTCACGTTCGCGCCGGTTGGCTTCGCGCCAAAACGCCGTCCACTTCTCCATGCGTGCGATCACCCGCTGGCAAGCCAGACAGAATCGAGCGCCTTTGGGCGGCGCTGGCAGGACCACGCCATCGTCTTGGTCATCGACCGCCCAGTGTCCGCAGAACGACATCGGTTCAGCCGGGTCGTCGGCGTGGAGTTTGACCATCTCCCGCGGCCAGTATGCGTGCCAGCGGTGGAGTTCCGGCTTGCGGTCGTGCCGTGGGTTGCGCCATTCGATTGCCATCACCACCCCCAGCGCAGCACATGCCGCCGCGCAGAATCGCACCACACCAGCCGCCGCGACGGCACCAGCGCCAGCACAACGGCAACCGCGTCCTGCACCCAACCTGGCCGCAGCGCCCACGGTCGGGTGTCGGTGCCCGCGCAGGTCTGGCACGTCCAGCCCCGGCAGCGGGTGCCGCAGTCCAGGCAGTGGCGGCGGGTCACGGCTTACCTTTCGCCGGGGTCGCCCACCGCTCGCGCTCACTCGCCAGCAGTTCCGCGCACGCCTTGCCGAACCGGCCCGACCCGTACACGCCACCCTGCAAGTTGATTCCCGCTTGCCCCGCGCCGCGGCATAGCTGGCCATCAGCCCCGCGGACGTAGAGCGACTCGACCGCTACCGGCTCGCGGGTGTCGTCGTGGTACAGCACGCACAAGCGGATCATACCGGGCTGCCCCCGCGGAGTCGCACCGCGGAGCCGGCGCGCACGGCACCGGCCTTCCCATTGCCGCCCCAGCCCGCTACCCGGAGGCGCGGGCCAGACCACCCCAGCAATTGCGAATTGGCACCGAAAGATTGTCGGCGCAGGGCGGGCAGCAGTTTCATGGTTCGCCAACCGCCAGTTGCCGGTACGCCTGGGCCTTGACGGCGGCAAGCTCGGCCCGGCGTGACCACGTTTCGCCAAGTCGCTCGACCTCGGCATCCCGCTCGGCCTTGACGCTGGCGGCGAACCTGCGCACGGCGGATTCGCGCACCCAGAACTTCGACCGGGGCTTGTCGCCAAAGCGGCCCCAGTCCTTGCCTTCAACGCCCAGCCGCCCGGCCGCCAGCAAGCGGTTGAACCGCGTGTGCCAGACCACGCCAGGCCTGCCCATCAGCTCCGAGTAAAGCTCGCAGGCTTGGGCGCTTGTCATTAGGCTGTCGGTTGCGTCTGCCATTTGTGCAATCCTACACGGGTTGGTTGTGGGTGTCAAGCGAAAGTTGGTCGGCGCGCGACCGGTCCACGAAAAGCGGCGGGGCGAGGTTGGTGCGCAGGATTCGTTGGACCGCACGGTTGGCCGTGGTCGGGTCCATCTCGCTGCCGATGGCGCGCCGGCCTTCCTGGCAGGCGGCGATAAGCGTGGTCGCCAGCCCCGCCGTGGGGTCGCGGATGATGGCGCGCATCCATGACAAGGGCTTGCCTCCGATGTGCTCGCTCGTTCGGTTGGCTGGGGCCATGAGCGGCCCGTAGAAGCATGGCAACGATCCATAGGACAGGAACTCTTTGCGCCGCGGTCGCGCCACCATTAGATAAACCGTGCCGCTGCCGGGGCCGTCACCCGTCAACCGAAGGCGATGCTGGATGCACGGCACTGGCGCAAAGTCCAGCCTGCCAGCGATGGCGTATGCCTCGCGCCAAGTCGCAATCAGGTCGTCACTGGTCATGCAAGCCATCCAACCAGTGCAGCGTGGCGACCAGTACGCCACGAACTCTTGCACGTCTGCGGGCGTCCAGTGGCCATAGTGCAGATCTTGGCGTGTTGCCGGACCCATCCTAGTCGTCCCATCGCTTTTGACCACGGGCTTGCCGCCAGTGGCGTTGAACCGCTCACCCATGCCCTGATTGCCGGCATGGGTGCGCAAACCGTAGGGCGGGTCCACAATAACCGCGTCCACCCGCTCCACATCGGAAAGGGCGGTCTGCCAGCGGCCTACGCGGAGATCCCAGGGTTTCACAGCAGCGCCTCTTGCCGCGCAACCTTTGCGCAGGCGGGCGAGAACCAGATTGCCTCGCTGTCTGTCGTTCCGCTGCCGCCATAGGTGTGCTTGCCGCGAGACCACTCCCAGACCTCCCAACCCGGCAGGTCGTAGTCGCCACGGTGCCCGCACAGCGCGATGCGTAGGTGGCCGTGTTCGCGCGCCCAAGCGGCAACTGCATCAGCCACGGGCGCTTGGCCTTCCTTGGCGTAAAGCCGCTCAAAATCGCGGTAGGGAGGGTCGAGAAAGATCGCCGTCTCGGCCGCGCCGTAGTGGTGATTGAGGCAGCGCGTCCAGTCGCCGTGGATGATGCGCACCCGCTCAAGGCGACGGGAAAGCGAGGCGAACCACGCCGCGATGCCCCTCCCGGCGTCGCTGACGTGCGGGATTTTGGACTGGATGCCTATCCCGGCGTCGCTGACGTGCGGGATTTGGGACTGCACGCCCATGCCGGCGTTGCTGACCTCTTTTTCGCACCACCCGCTACCGATCCAGCAGCACTGTCCCCAGCACCACCATCCGGCAATGCGAGCGTCGCCGGGCCACTCCGGGTCAAGGAGTTTGGCTTGCAGTTCGGCTGTGCGCTGGGGCTGCGTCAACCACGCATGACGCGCCGCAAGGTCGATGTGGCTGACCGGGTAGTCCGCCTCGATGGCGCACGCCTCGGGCTGGTATTTGATGGCCCGCCAGAAGTTCGCGACGTAAAAGTTGGTGTCGCCGATCACTTCCAGGCTCGCGGGGTGCCGGTTCCCGAGCAGCATCGCCGCGCTGCCGCAGAACGGCTCGATGTACTGACGCGGGCGGCCAAGGCGTGCCCAAACGTCGGCGACCACGGTGCGCTTACCGCCAAAAAACGGATAGGGGGCGGTGGCAAACTTGGCAACCATCAGAGCCTCATTGGCATCAAGACCACGATGGCAGAAGGCGCGGCATCGGAAGTGACGCGAATCGGCGACACCTGGTCCTGCAACCGCAGCGTGAGGTTGCCGCCCAGCGACCGGCAGGCGTCGCGCAGGTACGCCGGGTTGACGCCCCAGACCTCGGGCTTGCCGGTCCAGTCGGCGTCGAGCTCGGCGTGGGCCTGGCCGTGGTTGCCGGCGGCATCGAGCGCAAGGCCGGTCTCGTCGAGGGTGAGGCGTACGAAGCCGTCCCTGCCGTCCACGATTGGGGACACGCGGGCCAGTTCGGCCAGCAACCCCTCGGCGCTTACTTCCACCGGCACGCCCGCGTCTGGTGCCGGCACCACCTTGCGCCAGTCAGGGAAAGTCGCCTCGATGGCGCGGCAAACCAAGCGGCGGCCGTGCGCGGCGAACACCAGGTTGCGGCCCGACCTCGCCAGCCACACCACCGGCACCGCGTCCAGCATCCGGCGCAGGCTCCCCAGCGCGCCCCGGTGCAGGATGGCGTCGATGGTCACGGCTGCGTCGATGGTGGCCGTGGTCAGCCGGTGGCCGTCGGTGGCGACCGCGCGGAGCGTTTGGCCGTCACCGTGCAGGTACACGCCGCAGATTGCCGGCCTGCCGTCGTCCTGGCTCACGGTCGCGGCGAGGGATAGCAGCCGGCGCAGGGCTTCGCTGTCGATGGCGACCCCGGCGGGTTCCGTCGCCAGCGCGTCCAGGTCTGGCAAGTCAGGGAACTCGGCGGCGGGCATCCCCGCCAGCGTGTACCGCGCCCGGCCAGCTTCAACACGCAAAAGCGTGTCGCCGTCGGGCAGCAGGCTTACGGTCGCGCCGTCGGGGAGCAGGCCCACCAGCTTCGCCAGCTGCGCGGCAGGCACGCACACGCTCCACTCGCCATCGCCGTCTGCCGCCGCCCACCCGTCGCCGCTCCGCTCGTGATCGGTGGCTTGCGCGGTCAGGCGGTCGAGGCCAGCGACAAGGCGCGCGCAGCCGGTGATGTTGGGGCTGCCCTTGTCGGCAATCTCGGCGGCGTGCTGCACAAGAGGCAGCAGGGTTTGTTTGTCGATTCGCATTACTCGTCCCTCCATCCAAACGTTTGCGCCGCAGCCCACGCCACGGCCACCGCGGCCTTGCTGTGCGAGATGCAGCCCGACTGCACGACAGCACGCGCCCTGGTGCAGTACACCGCCCAACCGGTCTTGCCGCCAGGGTCTATGCCTAGGATGCGCACGACGACAGCTCCATGTGGCGGACGTGCGCCGGTATCGGGGGGGTGGTGGACAGATCCGTCAGGATTTTTGCGGACACAGGATCCCACCCCGTGAAATTGGCCAGCGCCCACTTTGCCCCGGCATCGGTCAGCGGCGCGGAGCACATGTTGGGGGTGTCTGAGGGCGCACACGCGTGCTGCGTCGGGGCGACCATGCTGGGCGCGCATACCACGAGCAACCCAGCGCAGTCCACCACCATCGTGCGGCCGGTTTTACCCGAGACGCAATCTCTCGATAGCGGCCAAACGATGAGCACTGCCTCTTTGGTGCCGCAAACGTCGCACAGCATCAGATGCCCCCGAACATTGCGGCCAGAATCCACGGCCAGCAGACCATACACAGGAAAATGGCGACGGCTCCAAGCACGTCTTGCAAAACCTCACGGCGATTCATCGCGGACCTCCTGGGTGTCGGCGTCGAAAAAGCCCCGCTCGTCGTCGGGGCGCGGCGCGGCTTGCGCCTCGGGTGCGGCCGGCGCTTTGCCGACCGCGTGCAGGGTGATCCGCAGCGGCTTGCGGCGCGGCGAGGCGAACTCGACCGTCATGTCCCTGTCGAGGTGTGGGCTGCCCCACACGCGAATGCAGATGCGGTCGTCGCCCTTGTCTGCGATTTCGGCTGCGTGCTGCACCAGCGGCAGCAGGGTTGCTCGGTCGATTCTCACAGGTCACCTCGAAACATCGCCGCGAACAGCCACGGCCAAAGAATCAGCACCGCGAAGGCGCACAGCAGGTTGAGCATCATGACACAATCTCCTACTTCGCCGGCCGGGTCCACAGCCCGACGTAGCAGTTGATGCCGTTTGGGGTCAGCGGACCGGCGTAGGTCCACCCCTCCGCAGTCGCCTTGGCTACCACGGCAGGAATGTCCTCGTCCTCGCGGCAGACCTGGATCACGCGGGATTCGCGCGGCGCGGCGCGGACCTCTGGCGTCGCAGTGGAGCTGGCCCACGGTCGCGCCAAGCCAGCGGCAATCAGCCCGAGGCCAACCACAAGGGCCATGCCGTGCCACGGCTTCCACGCGACTGCGTTGCGCTGCGGCGCGGGGTCGTCGTCGTCGTAAGGGTTACGCATCACAGCCTCCTAAAACGGAATGTCGTCGCGTGGTTGACCGCCAGCGCGCGGGTCTGGCGTGACCTGGACAACCTCGTCCAGCATCCACCGCCACTCGCTGCGGCGCTGCCCGTCTTGCGTGGTCCACTCGTTCCACGCGCCCCAGGCGTTCAACTCGATGGTGTCGCCCTTCGCCATTTGCGGCAGTTCGGCGTTCTTGGGGACGACGACGCGCACCCAACCCGATTGCCATTTGCCGTCGCGGTCCTTGCCGGCGTTGACCTTGAGCACCAGCGTCAACCGCTTGGTGCCGTCGGGCGCTTGCTTAGACTCGACTTCGTGCAGGTAGCCGCAGACGTGCGGGCGGATTCCGTGGCGAGCAGCCATTACAGCACCGCCTTCTTGGTTTTTTCGCACCGGCAGCGCCGGATGCTGAACATTGGGAGGTCCGCAGATTTCATGCACCCACACTTATTGCATCGAAACTTGTCAGCCGGATGCAAGGCGCACGGGTCCGGGTTGTCCGCTTCCCACGCAACAAACGCTACGCGGGCTTGGCAGATGTCCGAGCTTTGATCCTCCGCTTGGGTGGATGCGCCCAAAAGCTTCGCCATTTCCCCGCGGTCAAGGCGAGCGGATGCGTAATACATGATGAGGGAAATTTCCCGATTCGACAGGCCGCGGCTTTCCCACTCGTCGCAACCGGAACACGACCCCCACCGCCAATCCAGCATCACGAAAACGTCGTTTTCGACCTTGTATTGCCTGGCCAAGCGGACCAAAGCAGAGCATGTGCCGCTGTAATCTGGCTCACCTCGAAACCAGATGACCTCCGCGAGAGCGCCAAACGCGGCGCGGAAATTTTTGCCATACCTGACCCCATCATCGGAGCCAATAGGACAATCGCGGAGGAACATGACGCCCATCACAGCACCGCCTTCTTGGTGACTTCCAACCGCGGGGTCACGGTGCAGATGACGCGGCAAAGGGTGTACTGCGCGCCGTGGTGGTGGTCCTCAAGGTTGTCGGACTCAACCTCGTCGCCCAACCACTTGCGGGCGGCGGCGATGTCCTCATGTGGCGGCTGCAACTTGTGGCCTTGCTTCGTCACGATCTGGTCCAACACTTCCAGGTCGGTCTTGCTGTCGGTCATGCCGCTGCGGAACCACACCAACTTGCCAGTGGTGCGGGGCTTGCGGGCGGTCAACTCGGGTGCGTTGTCGGGTTCCATGGTCACTCTCCGTCAAAGAATCCGCGGTCGTCGTCGGCCACGGGTTGGGGTTCCACGGGCGGCGCGGCTTGCGCTTCCCGGCGGTTGGCGAGCCAGGCTTGCAGGCGCTTGCCGACTTCGCTGTCTGGGTCGCCGATGGCGTCGAGCAGGCGCTTGCGCTGGGCGTGCGTCATGCCGCTGGGGCGCGGGCGCTTGACGCTTTCGCACCACTCGGCCAGGTCGTCGTAGTCCAGGCCCATGTCGCCAACGGTCGCCATGAACGCCTTGCGGTCCTTGTCGTCAGCGAACCCGACCGGCTCAGGCGCGGCTGGCGGGGGCAGGCTTGGCGCAGGAGCCACGGCGGCGGCGAGGGACGCGGCTTTGCCCGTCGCGGCGGGTGCCGGGGCTTGGCGGGGCGCTGGCGCGTCCACGACACCCTCGATTGCGCCCATCTCGTCGGGCGTGTACACCCCCAGCAGTGCCTCGGGGCACGCCATGCGGCAGACTTCAGCGATGGCGCGGGCGCGGAGCATCGCGGCGGGGTACAGCCGCCAGTTCTCTTTGCCCGTCAGTTTCGCCTTCTCAGCGCGCTCCCAAGTGAAGTGCGACTCAAACTGAAAGTCGGGGTCGTCGGCGCGAATCACGACGGCAAAACACTCACGGTCGGTCGAAGTGATGCGCAACTTGTGACCAGCCCGCCGCACCACGGCAGCCATCAGGTCGGCGCTCGCCACGGGCTTGCCCTGGATCGAGTGGATGCCGACGATTGCGGTCATCGGAGGCACGCCCATCGCCTCGGCCATGGCAATCGACCACAGCAGGTCGTTAGGCTTGCCGCGAAGGTGTTGCGGCAGCATGGCTGATTGCGCGAGTTGGGTTGCGAACGCAACTTTGGCGTCCATCGTTGCCAGTTCACTACTCATCGGCATCCCCCTTGTACCAGCGCGGCAGGCTGATGGTGTCCGGCACCCAACCGGCTTGCTGCGCGGTCGGCCACTTGCCGGAGGCGACGCACTTTGCGTAAACGTCTTTTGCCAGCGCCATTTCAGCCGCGCCCTTGGCCAGCGCGTCCCCGTCCAACCGCACAATCGCGACCTCGTGCGGCGCTTCCTTGCTGACGAAGCAGAACCAGAACTCGGCGTCAACCACGCCCTCAGCAGCCAGCGCGGCGAGGTAGTGCGCGGCCTGCCGGTGGTAGGCGTAGGTCGCGCACGCCTTCCCAAGCGCGTCGGCGGTCAGGTCGGCGGTGGTAGTCTTCAAGTCGAGCACCACGTTGCGGCCGTCGGGAAGTTGACAGGCGAAGTCGAGTTTGGCTTTGCACCGACAATCACCGTCGCTCCACACCACTTCGCGCTCGGCGTGCCCCGGGTAGGCGGCAAGCAGGAGGCCCAACCGGCGGTAGGCCCGGCGGTGAAAGGCCGTCTCGCCAACCAACGCGTCAGGCAGCGTTGCCGCGTGCAAGGCGTTTGCCATCGCGTGCGCCAATTCCCAATCGGACTGCGACACCACGGTCACGCCGGGGTTGGCGGCGGTCCACGCGGCAATCAGCGTCTTGCCTTCCGCCGTCGCAGCCGGGTTGCTCGCCGGCTTGCCATCCTTGGTCAGCACGCCGGAAAGGTCGGGGCCGGTCGAGAACATGCTGGACAGCCGCTCCGGCTCAAGCGCGATGGCATGGACCAGTTGGCCAAAGACCATGGCGGCGGTCGGCGGCGTCGGGTGGTCCCGCTCGTAGCGGTACTGGGCCGGGCTGCGCAGCAAGGTCTTGGCCCCGCTGGCGCTCAACGCCTCGATGGCGAAGTAGTCTTGGTCAGCCATTGGCATCCTCCACAACCCGCGCGTTGGCGGGCAGCTCGTTGAGCGCGTTGATCTCCGCGCAGATTTCGGCGGCGTGCGCGGCGAAGATTGCGGCAACGCGCTGTGCGCGCGCCTCAGTCTGCCAAGACGCCTGCATGTTTAGCGTGGCGATTGCCGTGCCGCCGAACGGTGCGGACGAAAGATGCTCTGGCGGTTGTGAACCCGTGCCAAAGCACAAGGCCACATTCCCAGCGCCGCAGACGAAGCGGAACGGCTTATCCAGCCGGCGCTCGCTTTGGCGGGCCTCAGTCGTCGTTTCGACCCAATCGTCAAAGTTCATTTGTCACCCGCAGCCCTGTTGCGTGGGCCATTGTGCACATCTTACACGGGTTGGCAGCGTATGTCAACCGCCTATTTCTTGCGCTGGCTCCGCTCGTACTCGGTCTGGCGCACATGGCAGGCGTGGCAGACCGCAACCAGGTCGTACAGCGGTTGGTGCGCGGTAAAGTCCCCTTCCCGCATTTGGTCGTAGGCTAGGTGGTGAACCTCGGTGGCATGCCGCTCGCAGCCGTCGAGGTAGAGTTGACACCGGGAGTTGTCACGGATCAGCACGGCGTCTCGGCGGATGCGCCAACTGGGCGTGCGCAGGTACTCGTTGTACCAGGCAAACCAGGCGGCGTCGGCGGTGGGTTTGGCGGCTTTGCGGATGGCGAACCGCTCGCGGATGGTGGCGTTGCGGCGGTCGGTCGCGGCCTGGACTTCGGCGGCGCGCAGGCTGGCGGCGGTAGGGTTGACGGCGGGCGCGGCGGGATAGTCCCCGATGCTGCCGCTCGCCGGCCAAACCCAACCACAGTCAGGACATTGGCGAACCAGCCGCCGCTTGCCGGTCGAGGCGTCGATGGCGACGACGGCCCGCGTGTGGATGCCCGCCGCGCCCATCGTCGGGCACGGGGTCAGCCCGTACTTCTTCACTAGCTTGCGCTCGTCGGCCTCAGTCAACGTCGTTGCCATACTCATTGCGCCTCTTTGGCGAGGTCGGCCACCGCCGGCAGCCGCATGGTCTTGTAAAGCTTTTCCCGAAATGGCCCGCATAAAACGCAGGCGCAATCCCCATCATCACGGGATTGCACTTCGTTAGCTGCGGCAAACGCTAACTGTCGGTGTATCGCCGTTCTCGACGGCGTGGTTTCTCTGCCATCTAGGCGGAGGATGCCAACAAATAGCACCCGCACTTTCCTTCGGCGATGGATCTCCATCGCCACAAGTAGCGCGTGCAGAGCCGACATTTCCGTACTCATGGCAGGCCGGCGGCGGCGGAAATCGCCACAATCTCAGCCCGCCACCGGGCCTTGTCGTCGTCGGCCCAGGCGTGGGCCAGTTGCGTTGCGGCGTCAAGCAGCCGGCGGGTCACGGCGGCGTCACGGACGGCGGCGACAAGGGCGGCAACGTCGGCGGGCCAGTAAGCGATGGCAATCTCGCCAAGGTAGCGCGGGGTGGCGACGGCAAACAAGGCGTCCATCGCGGGCGCAGCCTTTCGCCAGCGCGCCCTCTGCGCAATCGCCCACAGGTCGCGGTGGCGGGGGTCAACGAAGTCGGCGGGTCGGCATTGCCAGATTGCCGGCGGGGCGTCGGGGCCAAGAACGCAGGCCATGCCAACGAGGGCCATCTCGGCGTCAAGGTCGCCCGGCGGGGTCACAGCGCACCCCATCGCGCGCCGCCATCGGACGGAAACGGGTCAACCGACAGCCCGATGCACTCAAAGTCTGGCTGGCAAGCGGAGATGATTGCGTTGCCGATGTCGATTGACGGGTGCCGTGTCGTGCCAGGCAGAACCCACGACATGCGGGATGTTCCGTCGTAGCCTCCACCTTGCGAGTTTGGCGGCAGGTAGGTTGAGCAGGCGGGGCGTCCAATCTTTTCGAGGTGCTGCTTGCCGATTTCGTCGGCGTCGTAGTAGTAGCCGATTTCGTGTTGGCACCCGCAGCCGTCGAAGTTTGGGCGCGGCGGGTCGAACCCCATGCGGCGAACAGCGTCCGCCACCCGCTCGCACAGAGCCGCGTTTGGCAAGCGGAAGTGGCCGCGAATGACAACGATGCCGGCGAACTCAACAAGCAAACCGGCCCGCCCAGAAGTTGCAACATCGCTTGCCGGTCCAGCCGCGCGCACGGTGGCGCATGATGCAGCTGGCGGCGACGCTTCCCGAGGTGACGCAGGTTGCGGCGAAAATCTGAGCGGGCCGGTTTGGTTGTCGAGCGGCATGTTCACCTTGGGCGGTTGCACGCCAAGCGCAGCCAGTTTGTGCGGGTTTGGCGCGTTTGTCAACCCTTTGGCAACTTCGGCAGCGGCATCCAGTGTGTCGGGCGGTAGTGGTAGGCCGTCAAGTCCTGGTCGAAGGTGAAAGCGGGGCGGTCTGGATAGTGCTGGAAGCTGTCGCGCTTGGCGCACTCAATCCAGTGTTTCGGTTCACCGTCCAACGCCTCGGATAACACCAGCACCCGTTGGCCAACTGGCGGCGACTCGTCGGTGATAGGCCGCCATTCCAATGAACATTCCTCTATCCAATCACAGCATACCCATGAGTGGTAAAGGTCGTCGTGGGCGTCGCGCACGCGAAATCCGGCAGCGCGTAGACGGTCGGCAAATTCGTCCTCCGACAATGGTTCATAACCGTCGGAGTTTATTTCGTCGAACTCATAGGCTGCGTGTAGGCCGTCGGATGGCACGGAGTTATAGTTTAGGTCTGCTGGCCGATCGTGTGCTTGTAGGTGCGCGGCAATCCATGCATCGACAAGAGTGTACCGGCTCATTGTTGGCTCCTCGGAAACGGGTAGGCGTACTTGCCGGCGCTGGGCACTACAAGCACTTGCTGGCGGGCGCGGGTGATGGCGACGTAAGCCGCCCGGTGTTCGCTGTCGCCAGCCGCGCCGCCCTTGCAGATGGCGTCAAAGCAGGGCCACGGCAGATGGTCGGGGATGACCACGCAGTCGGCCTCGCGGCCCTTGCTCGCGTGCCAGGTCGTGACCGTAACCGTTGGCGTCGGCAACTTGCCGCCGGTAGATTCGTACAGGTGCCGGAGGTAGCGCAGGCTGTCACCGTGGACCTTGGCTTGCAGCACCCGCCAGAAGTCGCCGGCCAAGGCATCGGCAAGGGCGTCCTGGTCCATGGCGCGAAGGTCGCCGTCGTTGATGCGCGGGCGGGAGTGTGCGGCGATGGCGGTCTTGCCGCCGTGCTTGACCACGCCGCCCTTGTGCTGCATTTGGGCGTGGGTGTCGATGGCGGTGGCAAAGGATTGCGTTGGCGCGCTGCCGGTGGTGGCGTACTCATGCAACGTGGCGATGGCGGCGAGCAGCGACGGCTGGCCGAACGGGTTGGGTCCGCGCCCGCGCTCCGCGACGTAGGGGATGCCGGCGGCGAGCAAGGTGCGCGCGGCGGTGGTGCATCCGGTGTGCGAGCGGGCCAACACGAACGCCGATGGTGCCCGGCTGGCTACCTGCACAGCCTCGTCGAGCGTCGGGCAGTGCGCGTAAATGCCAACTTCGGGGCGCGCGGCGTATGCCTTTGGCACGCGGTCGGCGCAGCGGGCAATCACCCTCACCGCCGCCGCCCGCACTGCCTCGGGGCAGCGCCAGGATTGCCCCAGCACCCGCGTCTCCCAGTCGGGCGACCGGGCCAGCGCGCCGATCCACTCCGGCGATGCGGCCTGGAAGGCGTAGACCGCCTGGTCGTCGTCGCCTGCCACAATCGCGTGGTCAACGTGCGGCAGTTGCGCCTCGATAAAGGCTATCTGCAACGGCGACAGGTCTTGCGCCTCGTCCACGAACAGGACGCGGCACCCCATCAGCGAGCCGTCCCCAACAGCGCGCTCAAGAACGTCGGTGAAGTCGGCCACCCCGGCGGCGTCCTTGTACTCGCGCAGCAGGCGGGCGAAGCGTGCCAGGCGTTCGGGCGGCACCGGCAACCCGGTTCGGCCACGGGCGGTTTCGAGGTCCACAAGCGCGCTTCTGGCGTAGTCGTTGACCGCGCACAGGGCGTCGTCGGGGGTTGCGTCGGGGAGGTCGTCAATGTTGGTCACGGCCCGGCGCTTGGGCGACAGGTCGAACCGGCACACGCTGGCGAACTCGGACCAGTGCTTGTCGGCCATGAAGTGCCGGGTGCCGGTCAACTGGGTGGCCATGCTGTGCAGCGTGCGGACGTGTGGCCACTCGCGGATGCCGGTGGTCTTGCGCAGGCGGTCGCGCAGTTCGCCGGTGGCGGCGCGGCTGTACGACACCAGCGCAATCTCGTCGGCGGTGTAGCCCACGTCGAGCAGGTCTTTCACCAGCGACAGGATCGCCGTGGTCTTGCCGGTGCCGGGAGGCCCAAGAATCAGCGTGCGGCTCACGCTTCCTCCCGGTCGAAGAATGGCCGGTCGTCGTCGGCGTACTGTGACGGGACCAGCGACAGGCGGGCGCCGCGCACCCGGTCAAGCGCGGCGGCGACGGACTCCGGTGGGGCAACCTCGTCGGGGGATAGCCAAGTGTGAGTCGCGCCGATCTTGGCTGCGGTCCAGTCGAGTTCTCGCAGACGGCGGGCTAGCCGCCGGGGTGTCATGGTCGGCAGGCGGGCCTTGATGGTGTGCAACAGCGGGGCCAGCGACACAGCGCGTCGGCCTTCATGCGGCAGCCACTTGCCGGCAGCCATGTCCTCGGGCGCGTCGCCAGCGGTGAGCAGCGCCAGTTGACCGGCAACGACTTCCCGCTCGTGCCCGTCGTCGGTGGTGTCGGGTGACTCCTGCACCAGTTCGGCGGCGTCGAGGATGGGGGTGATAAACGCAACCCATTGATCGTAGCGCATCGGCAGGGACGGCAGCGAACCGCAGGCACCCAAGCAGGCCGCGGCAAACTTGGTCGCGCCGTTGAGCGTGTCGGCGTCCACCACAAACGGCGCGGAACCGTCAACCTGAAACTCAAACGTGTGCGGTGGGCCACTGAACCGGCGCAGGCAAACGACGTTGGACAGTTGGCGGGGACCGGCGGCTTGACCTTGGGCCTGCGGTCGCGGTTGGTTCGCTGCAACGGCGGCGGCAATCGCCACGTCGGCGGTCCAGTCGGCGGCGCGCGGCAGTCTGGCGGCAAGCGCGGCTGCGGCGTCGGCCACCGGCACCCCCGCCGCAATCATGTCGGCTGCGGCAAGGGCGTCGCCAACCTCGGCGGGTTCGGCTGGCGTTGGTTGTGCGCGCCACAGTCGGGCGGGGCGTTTGCCGCTGGTCAACCAGTTCAGCGCGGCGGTCGATAGCATTCGCCCTCTCGCCGATAGCCCAACCGATCACATTGGCCCCCAGGACAACGCGCGAAGGTACGCCGCCGGGTCGTGAAAGGTTGGGCTATCGGGGAAAAGGTCTGCATGATCCTTCGCTGGCCGCAATCGCCGGGGCCAGCGGCAAGGTGCGGTGGTGGCGATTCTGCGCGGGTCGCGGCGGCTTGTCAACGGCCAGCGCCAAAATCGAAATCGCCAACCGGCCAGTTATACATACCCATCAAAACCGTGATACTCGCGCGGGCGCATGCGCGCCTGATCGCGCCTCCGCGTGAAGAGCCGCTGCGCACACAAAATCGCCAACCTGCCGGTTATACAACTTGGCGGTTATTGTTGTTGGAGAGTGTAAAACCCCAACCCGTACGCGGGGGCGGCCGCGCGCGCGGGCGAACGGTTACGTAAACTTTTCCTTCCCGCGGGCGCGCATGCGAGGGATAGATTCTCGGCGGCAAGCGGCGGCCAGAATCGCCCCAGGACGGGCGCAAACTGCCGCAGGCGGGTGGTTGGCAGGGTGCAGGCGTTTGCGGGGCTTGGCGGCGGCAAAGCGCGCGCCGGGGTTAGCGCCCCGCCGGCCACGCGGCGTCGGTGCGGGCGAGCGCGAGGGCTTGGATGACTCGGCCCATCTCCCGGTGCTGCATGGCCACGTCGGGCTGGTCGCTGGCCAGGGCGGCGGCGACGCGGTGGTGCCAGGCGGCGGCGTGCAGGCAAGCGGTGATGGTCGCGCCCATTTGCTCGCGGGTGAGGAACTTGCTGGGGTGCCAGCGGGCGTGGTCTGGGTTGGTGGGGTCGTCTTGCTCGCGGACCCATTGCAGGATTGGCGGGCGGTCGGCGGCAACCCAGGCGCGGAACCGCTGGCGGGATAGGCGCAGCTGCTCGGGGTCGCCGCACAGGCTGGCCGGCGGGATTTTCATGCTGTCGGCGATTGCCTGCACAAGCGCGGGCCGGGCGCACTGGCGGTCGAGGTTGACCGTGACCCGCCCGTAGTTCTCGCACTGGGCGAGGAAGGTCCGCACCGCGTTGGGGGTCAAACCGGGGATGCGCTTGCAGACGGATAGGGCCAGGTCATACACTGACGCCCCAAAAATCGCGCGCGCGAGGCGAAGCTGGAACGGGTCGAGCGCCGGCGGCTCTTTCGCCAGCCCGGCTTGGATCTTGTCGTAGAAAGTCGGGGTCGCCATGTTGCAAACTGCCACATGCCGCAGGATACGGCAGCGGTACAGTTTGGGGCGGTTTTCGCGGCGGTCAACCCCTGCGGCGGCGTGCCCACCAATAGCAGGCCAGGGCGAGTGCCCCGTAGATGGCGGCGGCGGTCATGCGTGCCCCACGGCCAGGCGCACGGTGCCGGCGGTGGCGTCGAGTTCGAGCGTCACGCCGTAGGGCCGGCCCGCGTGGTATCGGCGGGCGATGGCGGCGGTGTGGCGGGCGGCATCGGCGAGGTAGTGCCCCGCCTGCGGTTGCCCCCGGCGCTCAAATGCTGGGGCGTCGATCCAGTCGGACCACGCGGCGGCGTCGAGGCCGGCTTGGGCGTCGGCCACCCGCGACCGGGCTAGGCAATGGGCGCGGAGCATGGCGGCGAGCGGTGGCGGGCAGTTGTGGGCGATTGCGTCTAGCATCGGGCGCCCCCGAGGCGCTCGCCGCGAGCGTTGGCCGCGAGTTGCTCGCAGGTGTCGCAGTCGTGGGCGGTGTCGTCCAACTGCGCCACGATGACGCCGCCAAGCGCGGATTGCCTCGCCTGCACCATGGCGGTCAGGTGGTCCGCGCAGGCCCAGAACGTGCAGCCGTACAAGCGCCGGGAAGGGTGCGGCGCGACGCGGTAGATTTTGGTGGTCATGGTCCCTCGTTGCCCCGTTGCAGGGGCGATTGCGCAGGATTGCGCGGCCGGCTGCCAGGTTGCGAGGTCCGGCGGTGCGCAAAGCGGGTGGGTGGGTGCTACAGATCCTCGACCGCGCGCAAAATCGCTTCGCAGGCATTGGCCACCCGCTGCCCCCAGTCCGAATCGTTGACCCAGCCGGGCTTGGCGACCTCATTGTTGTGCCAGCGGTAGTACTCGGCGTTGGCGGCATCCAGTTGTTCCGTGGTGTAGCCTACGGTGTTATCGGTTGTGAACATGGAACCCTCCAGCGGTTGCCGTGCCGCTCGCCCCATCAGCAGGGGCCACGCCGACGCGGGATGCGCCGGTGCCGGTGGATTACGCGCCACCGTTCGCGGTTGCGGTCAGTCCAGCAGCGCCAGCAGTTGCCGGGCCAGCCGGCGGTACAGCTTGGCAAGCCGGGGGCGACCGTGGGCGTCGGCCCATTGGGCGTCGGCGGCGCAGACCGCCACGGCGGCGTGAATCTCGGTGGCGCTAGGCATGGTGGGCCTCGCGCGCCGCCGGGAACCCACGCTCACAGCCGCGGGTGCGGGCGACAAACATCGCGCCTTCAAGGTGCAGGCGCCACGGCATGTACCGCGCCCATGGTGCCTCCGCGGTGCAGTTGCGGCAATCGCAGATCGGGAACGTGAACGCCGGACCGTCCGCGTCGTGCGGGTTGTCGCTGGCGCGCAACAGGTCACGCGACCTGTCGATTGCCGTTGCCCGCGACTCGCCGGAGTCGCAGGTCCATTGCCCAATTTGAGCCAAATAGTACATGGTCCCTCGTTGCCCGTTGCAGGGCTTGCCACCGTTGCGGCGACCATCGCCGGCAGGCTGCACCACGCGCCGGTGGTGGCGTGCAGCCCTGCCCCCACCGTCGCCGGGGGCCGTGGCTGTGATGGGCTAGCCCTGGAAAATCTGCCACCCTTCGCGGTCGCACAGTTTGCTCAGGGTCGGGCGCCGCTTGCTGTCGCAGTGGTCGCCGAGTTCGACGCCGCCGACCGTGGCGCCTTCGAGCGCGGCGGTCAACTTGTCGTACCCGTAGCCGCCCGCCCGGCCCGCGAACTGCGCGGGGCCATCGGTGGCGCCCCAGTCCGTGACGGCCACCCGCAGAACCCCGGCGCCATCGCGCGGATACTGCACGGCGATGCGGGCGATCGTGACGATGTGGGGCTTGCCGTTGCCGTCGAGCGCGGGGCGCACAACCCACCGGCTTGCCGTGCGGTCGTGGTCCAGGATTTTGACGACTTCCCCGATCGAAGCTTGCTTTGCCATTGTCTCCACCTTTTGCCCGTTGCAGGGCGTGCCACCGTTGCGGCCACTCGGCCGGCAGGCTGCCCCACGCGCAGGTGGTGGCGTGCAGCCCTCGCCCCTCCGTCGCCGGGGCGCGTGGCCGGTTGCTGTTAGTCGTTGATCTCGACCCATCGCTGGCCGTGCCGTTCCCTGACTGACGGCGAGTTGTAGACGACTTCGCAATACGGCTCGCAGTTCGGCCCAAACAGGCTGACGATTAGCCGTGTCCAGCCGCCGTCCGATAGGTAAAAAAGTGCTTCGCCGGTGCACAGTTCGGCAATGTCGTGGTTGGCGGCATTGTTGGCGCGGGCGCCGACCCTGGGGATTAGATCGCCTGTCGTCAGGTGATTGTCGATCTGCTCGACGTTGGCCGCTATCGTCGTGGCGATCGCCTTGGCCACGAGTTCATGCCCGCCGATGATCGCGGCGTGAAGGTGTGGTAAGAGCGCGCGAATTTCCGCGAGCGCCAGTTTCGCAGGTTCCTTGGTCATCATTAGCACACCTATTTGGCGCGTTGCAGCGCCTTGCCGGATTGCTCCGGCATAGTCGGCAGAATTGCCGCGATTGGCGGCCACCGGTGCCAGTGACCGCCGCACGCTGGGCTACCTGCTACAGGTACGGCGCGGGGACGCAGGTCATACCGTCGCCGGCCCACGAATTGCCGCGATAGGTCGGCAGCTTGATCTTGACCACGCAGCCGCGAGGGTCGCCGGACAACTCAAACGGCAGGTTGGCGGCGGCGCAGACCTTGCGGATCAAGTCATCGCACCGACAATCGGGGCACAGGTCGCGGCGGAAGCTGGACTTGGCCGCCGCGCACCCGCACTTGGCGCAGGTGCGGAGCCAGCGCTTGCCTTTGCCGCTTGCCCATTCGCCATCGCAGGGCCATTCGCCGTTGCACGCGGCCACCGCAAGCCGGGTCGCCGTGGTCGAGTAGCGGAGCAGCGCGCGGGCGGTATCGGTCGAGATGCCATCGTGGGCGCACAAGGTCAAGAATTCTTCGCGGTCTTTCTGGTAGCTCATGGGGTCCTCTTTCTGCCGGGTTGCACCGGCGTTGTCGTGTGGCTAGATGCCAACCAGTGCGGCGCGGATGGCGCTGCGGGAGTAGCGGGCGCCGTCGGGGGTGCGCAGACCGTCCAACTCAGCGGCAAGCCGGTCCGCCGCCTTGTCCTTGGTCATGAACCCGCACAGCTTGACCATGTAGCGGTACATGCGTTCGTCGTTGTTCATCCACAGGCTCACGTTCCAGTGATTGCGGCTCTTGTGCCCGTTGTACTTTGCCATGGTTCCCTCTGTTGTTGCCGGGTTGCACCGGCGGTTGTCGGCGTCGCACCTTGCGTTGCCGCTTCCCCGCGCGACCCAGGCTGCCCCAGGTCGCGCGGTTGGCTGGGCTGCTAGGCGTCTGGGTACAGCAGAGACCGCGCACCCGCGGCGTCCACGTCTGGGTACATCAGCGACTGTGTGAGCGCGCACAGGGCCTGGAGCGCCCACCGCCGCGGTTCGCCGTCGGCTTCGATCAGCGTGCGCAGAGCGGCCCGGAGTTGCAGGCCAGCGGCCGGACCGATTTGGAGTGCGCCCACCTGTGCGCCGATTGCGAATAGCGCGACGTCGCGCCGATGCCCCTGCGCACGATCGGGAAGGGTCTGCGCGGCCAGCTCGATGGCGCGAATCTGCGAGCGTTTGGATTCTGGTAGCATGGGTCACCTTTTCGCCCGGTTGCGCGGGCTGTGCGGCATGAGCGCCGCGGTTGGGCCTTAGTGCGCTGCGATCGCAACGCTGGGCTTGTTGTTTGCGCCGTCGCACATGCGGCAATCGACGCAAAGGGTTTTGCCGTTGCTGGCCCAAGCTGGGCAGGCGATCTCGCCGTGTTCGTTCCGGCCGCGCCACGCTGGCGTTGCCTTGTCG
>CAXRHS010001097.1:0-5369 GCA_964230235.1 Myxococcota bacterium | reverse complement strand
CATCGACGTGGTCACGTCGCCCAGCGGAATGTCGCCGAAAAGCGCTTCCATGTCATACAGGTGGCTGACGCTGGTGCCTTCGCGACCCACCTCGCCTTCGCTCATGGCGTGGTCGGGGTCGTAGCCCATCAGCGTCGGCATGTCGAACGCCGTCGACAGCCCGGTCTGGCCCTGTTGCAGCAGGAACTTGAAGCGACGGTTGGTGTCTTCGGGCGTACCGAAACCGGCAAACATGCGCATCGTCCACGGCTTGCCGCGATACATGTTGACGTGTACGCCGCGGGTGAACGGATAGCGGCCCGGCTGGCCGATCTGGTGGTGGTAGGCAGGGTCGGGCGCGCGCGGCACGTACAGCGCGTCGATGTCGCGGGCATCGAGCGACCGGAACACCCGCTGGCGCGCCTTGGTGGCGGCCAACTCTTGGGCGACGGCGTGCAGGCGAGGATCGGCATCGGCAGGCAACTGACCAATCGGCGCACTGACGCCCGCGTGTCCGGCCGCAGGCGGCAGCAGCCCCGCGTCGGCGCTGGGCGGCTGGGCAGTGGGGGTCGAGGTGCCGTATTCTTGGGCCATGGCGTCGTCCGCGCGCGGGGCTGCACGGCCCCGAAAAGGGCACCAATTGTCGCGCAAATGGTGGGCGCGCGCCAGCGCTTTGTTCGCCGCTTGGGCCTGACCGATGCTGTTGCCCGCCACCGCTTTGCCCGACCTGCGCTGGCGACTGCCGCAAAGCCGCGCGCTGCGCCGCGCCAGTGATCGCGTCGCCGCCGATGTGCGCGCGCACAAGCTGTGGCAGCCTGGCGACACCGTGGGCATGGCCGTGTCCGGCGGCCTCGATTCGCTGTGCGGCCTTCGGCTCATGTGCGCGCTGCGCCGCCGGCTCGGCCACCGGGTGGTCGCGCTGCACATCGATCACGGCGTGGCGGCCACGCGCGCACAGGCAACGGCCCTGGTCGAGGCTGCGAGCGCCGATCTTGGCGTCACCCTGACGGTCGCCGCGGTGTCGGTTCCGGCCGGCGGCGACTGGGAAGGTCGCGCCCGCACCGCCCGCTATGCAGCCCTGGCCGACCTGGCCCAGCGGTCCGGCTGCGCCGTGATCGCCACTGCCCACCACGGCGATGACCAGGCGGAGACCCTTTTGCTGCGTTTGTGTCGGGGCGCTGGCCCAGACGCCCTATCCGGCGTGCTGAGCGCGCGCGGCGACGGCATCGTGCGTCCTCTTCTGGGTCTGACTCGCGCACAACTATCTGAGTTGCATGGAGCCATGCCCTGGTGGGATGACCCCGGCAACGCCGACCTGCACATGGCACGCAACCGTGTCCGCCACCTGGCCTTGGCGGCGCTGGTCGCGGCGGAGCCCGACGCGGTCGCAGGACTGAACCGCAGTGCGCAGGCCTTGGCGCTGGCCCGCGGAGGAGCCGAAACGTGGCTGGCGGCCGCCTTGCAGGGCGCCATTGCGCGCGATGGCGCGGCCGTCGTGGTCCAGCGCGACCGCGTGCCCGCCGATGCGGGCGCCCTGGCGCTGCTGCTGCGCTGGGCTGCAAGCGCGGTGGGCGCGCCGTCGCCGAGTCTGGCTGCGACGCAACAGTTTCTTGCGGTGCTTCAAGCGCCGGCAGGCGGTCGCGTGCAGTTGCGCGGCATGCACGTCGGCGTTGTTGTTGGGCAACTGCGCTTTGAACCAGCGAGCGTCGAGTCCTAGCACCCCAATGCTGCCTCGCGCGTCGTACAGGGCCCGAGGCTGCAATTGAGCGCCAGCCGGCGGCTAGAAACATTGCGCGACCCGCAGGTGCGGACTAACCTGACTCAACGGCAGCCCGCCGCGCGTGGCGGTGTCGGCCGCGTGTTTGCTTGGGTTGCCGATACGCGCACGACCGGCCCGGCCGGACAAAGCAGGATTTCGTGAAGCAATATCGAAATATGCTGGTGTGGGTGGTGCTCATCCTCTTGGTGGTGGTGCTCTACACTGGGGTGCGATCGAGCGCCGCGGGCGCCGAGATCTCGTTCACCGAGTTCATCCACAAGGCGACTGCCACCAAAGACGTCGCCGAAAAGGACCAGATCGACGAGATCACCGTGCGCGGCCTGCACATCGAAGGCATTACCCGCGAAGGCAAGCCGTTTCGGACCGCCGGAGAACTCAAAGATTTCCAGAAGGATCTCATCGGCAAGGGTGTCAAGATCACCTACGAGCGCGAAGACGCCAACGCCGTGTGGGTGTCGCTGCTGCTCAATTGGCTGCCAATGCTGCTGCTGCTCGGCTTGATCTTCGTGTTCATGCGGCAGTTGCAGTCGGGCGGATCGCGGGCGATGTCGTTTGGCAAGTCGCGCGCCAAGATGATGACCGAGTCCACCAACCGGGTGACCTTTGAAGACGTCGCCGGCATCGATGAGTGCAAGCAAGAGTTGGAAGAAATCATCCACTTTCTCAAGGACCCCAAGAAGTTCACCAAGCTCGGCGGCCGCATCCCCAAGGGCGTATTGCTGATGGGCCCCCCCGGCACCGGCAAGACCCTGCTGGCGCGCGCGGTGGCGGGCGAGGCGGGCGTGCCGTTCTTTTCGATCTCGGGCTCGGATTTCGTCGAGATGTTCGTGGGCGTCGGCGCGAGCCGGGTGCGCGATCTTTTCGAGCAGGGCAAGAAAAGTGCCCCATGCATCATCTTCATCGACGAAATCGACGCAGTCGGCCGGCACCGCGGCGCCGGAATGGGCGGTGGCCACGACGAGCGCGAACAGACCCTGAACCAGCTGCTCGTCGAGATGGACGGCTTTGAGAACAACACCGGCGTCATTCTGGTCGCCGCCACCAACCGGCCTGACGTGCTCGATCCCGCGCTTTTGCGCGCCGGCCGGTTTGACCGCCGGGTGGTGGTGCCAGCGCCAGACGCCAAGGGGCGTCACGCCATCCTCAAGGTGCACACCCGCAAAGTCCCGCTGTCGCCCAATGTGGACTTGGAATCGGTGGCGCGCGGCACCCCTGGCTTTGCGGGCGCCGATCTGGAGAACCTGGTCAATGAGTCCGCGCTGCTGGCGGCGCGCAAGGACCGCGAACTGGTCTCGCAAGACGACTTCGAGAACGCAAAAGACAAGGTGATGATGGGCGCCGAGCGCCGCGGGCTGATGCTCGACGGCGACGAACTGCGCAACACGGCGGTGCACGAGGCCGGCCACGCGCTGGTGTCCAAGCACCTCAAAAGCGCGGATCCGCTGCACAAAGTCACCATCGTGCCGCGCGGCCGAGCGTTGGGTCTGACCCAGAGTCTGCCTGAGCGCGATCGCCATTCGCTCAATTCGCAGTACCTCAACGACCAGATCGCGATCCTGATGGGCGGGCGCATTGCCGAAGACGCGGTCGCCGGCGAAATCACCACCGGTGCTGCCAATGACATCGAGCGCGCGACCGAGCTGGCACGGCGCATGGTCTGCGAGTGGGGCATGAGCCGGCTTGGCGCCCTGGCCTATGGCAAAAAGAACGGCGAGCCGTTCTTGGGCCGCGATTTTTCGATGCAGCAGAACTTCTCGGAGTCCACGGCGGTCCAGGTCGACCAGGAGATTCGTCGCATCATTGACGAAAACTACGCCCGCGCCGCCGATATCTTGCGCGAGCACCGCGATCAGCTCGACCGCCTGGCTCAGGCTTTGTTGGATTTTGAGACCTTGGACGGCGAAGAAGTGGACTACGCGATGGCCGGTCGCGACATCAAGGAACTGCGCGCCAACCGCGAAGCGCAGGCCCGCCACCGCGCGACCCAGGGCGGTGCCGAGCCACCCCCCAAAGACGCCAAGCGCCCGAGCCCGGCCGACATCGATGGCCTGCCAGGCCTGCCCGAGCCGCTGGCGCGCTGACCGCCCATGCACATGCAACTGCGCGGCCGTTTGCAGGATCTCGGCCGCCCGCGGTTGATCGGCGTCGTCAACGTCACCCCGGACTCGTTCTCGGACGGCGGTCAGTTTGTGACCGTGCAAGCGGCCGTAGACCATGCGCTGCATCTGGTGGATGCCGGCGCCGATTGGCTCGACATCGGCGGCGAGTCCTCGCGACCTGGCGCGCAGCAAGTCTCGTTGGCGCAAGAGGCGCAGCGCGCGATTCCCGTGCTGCAAGCGTTGCGCGGCCGCACCACCGTGCCGCTTTGCATCGATACGCGGCGCTGGGAAATCGCGCGCATGGCGCTGGAGGCGGGTGCCAACGTCGTCAACGACACCAGCGGTGCAGTCGCCGCTGAGATGGCCCAGGTCGTGGTCGCGTTCAGCGCGGGCTGGGTGCTGATGCACGCTCCGCACGCGGTCGGAGCCATGGGCTGGTCGCAGGCAGCAGCCGGGTTTCCCGAAGAAACCGATGCAGGCGTGTCGCGCGTGATCGACGAACTGCGCCAGATGGCCGGTCGAGCCGTGGACCTGGGTGCCAATCGGCAACAGCTCGCCGTCGACACCGGTCTGGGTTTCGGCAAGACGGCCGCACAGAACCTGCGCCTGTTGCGCTGTCCGCCTGCGCTCCATACCATCGGGCTGCCGGTGTATGCCGGTCCGTCGCGAAAGTCGTTTCTGGTTGCGCATTTGCATCCAGATCGGCGACCTGGACCGCTGGATCGCACGGGTGCCACCGCGGCGGCGGTCGCGGCGGCTGTGCTGGGTGGCGCGGCGTTGGTGCGGGTGCACGACGTGGCTGCGCTGCGCCAGACCTTCGATGCGGCGGTCGCCCTGCGCGACGCCGGTAGAGGCTGACGGGTGTTCGACGCCCTGCCCGAACTGTACGACGGCTTGCAGCTGCGACGCCTGGTCGACGTTGGCCTGGTCGCAGTGCTGGTGTACCAGTTGCTGGTGCTGCTGCGCGGGTCGCGGTCGGGCGCGCTGCTCATCGGCCTGTTTGCGCTTTTCGGCCTGTGGTACGTCAGTCGCGAAGACATGCTGGACCTGCCGTCGGTCTACTGGGTGCTCGACCGCTTTATCGGCAGCGCCGCCATCGTGCTGGTCATTCTGTTTCAAGACGACATTCGGCGGGCGTTGGGTTCGTCGATTGGCACCACGCTGCTCGGCGCGCAGCGCGCGCGGCTGTCGGCGGAACTGCTCGAAGATATCGTGCACGCGTGCGCCGAATTGTGTGAACGCAATCTGGGTGCCCTTATCGTGCTGGAGCAGCAGGCCCCACTGGACCGCTACGCCAACGAGGGCGTGCGCATTCACCCGAGCTCAACAGCCAGCGCGACAGCGTTCCGTACCACTTCGTGCAGACCGAACGGCAGATGGCCGACAACTTCTTCCGCTCGGAGATGGACCGCACCTACCACGAGGTGCCGTACAAGTACTGCTCGGACGAGTACCGCGGCGGCGCCATGGGCTGCTACTACTTCGACACTGGCGCCAACATGGAAGAAATC
>CAXRHS010001096.1:0-3827 GCA_964230235.1 Myxococcota bacterium | reverse complement strand
CTACCGCGAGGCGGTCGATTTCCTGCGACCCTTCTTGGGTGACGCGCTCAAGGACAGCGAAGTTGTCGAGCGGGCCGTCCTGACTGGCATCTTGCGCGTCGCAAAAGAAGGCATTTTCTCGGAGCTGAACGGGGTGATGTTGGACACCGTGCTCGACAACGAGTTCGCGACCGACTTCGGCTTCACCGAGCAGGAAGTCGCTGACCTGGCCGGCGACGACCCGCGGCTCCTGAACGAGCTGCGCGCCTGGTACAACGGCTACACCATAGGTGGTCACGCGCTCTACAACCCCTGGTCGGTGGCAAATGCGCTCAACGAGCCCCACCGGCCCATGGATGTGCACTGGATGTCTTCGGGGGGCCTCGACATCATTGAGCGCATCGCCACCCGTTTTGCGCAAGCTTCCTCAGAGGCGATGGAGACGTTGCTAGCCGGTGAGGCCGTGCCCATGGAGGTGGTCAAGGGCGTCACCATGCCCGATATCGACCGCGTGCCCAAGATGCTGATGAACGTGCTGCTTCAAACCGGCTACGTTACCGCCACTGGCGTCGAACCGACCGCGCTTGGCCAGTTGGCCACAGTGCGTCTGCCCAACCGCGAAGTCCGCAGTTGCTTGCTGGGCGTGTACGACCTGCTGTTGTCCAATCACCTGACACACTTGGGAACGACAGAGCCCTTGGTCCGTGGCTTGCTCGACGGCGACGCACCGTTGGTCGAGGCAGTGCTGGGTTCGCTAGTCCGCAATCTGCTGAGCTACCACGACCTCGCAGACAAGACGCCCGAGCGCATTTACCACGTGTTCGTGCTCGGGTTGCTGGCGCGGCTGCCGCCGGGCTACCGCGTGTCGTCGAACAAGGAGTTTGGCGAGGGCCGACCCGACGTGGTGATTGAAGCCGGCGCCGACGATCAGCCCTCGGCGCTACTGGAGTTCAAGACGGGCCGGTCGGCCAAGGCGGCCTGTGAGGTCGCGGCGGCGCAGATTGAGGCCAAGCGGTATGTGCAGGGTGTGCGCGGCCGGCCGGTGTTTGCGTGGGCGGTGGGGTTTACTGGCAAGGGCGTGGTGGTGCGGTTGGTGGCGGGGGGCGGTGGTGGGTAAGATTCGTAAACTCTGCACAGAGATCGGCGGAAGTTGCTGTCGTCAACGGCTGGTGCCGGCAGAATTCGGGAATTGGCAGCCGCACATGCTTCGAATCATGGGGCCTCAATGCCAGGAACGCTGAACGGTATTGGCACCATGAACTACGGCAAATGCGACTTTGGTCCAGATGGCTCCTTTGTCACGACAACCTGGTTTGTGCTTGTCTACCTGCCAATCATTCCCTTGGAGTCCATCCGGATTATCGAGGGCAACGCTACCTCCACCTCCGTCCTAGTCGCGTCGTCGTCCAGCGAGCAGTACTTTGTCCTCCGTAGAATGGAGGCGCACGGCAAGCAGGTTTTCCGGACTATCGCATACTGTGGCGGTTTTGTTGCGATTTGGGTCGCGTGCGTTGCGCTAGGGGGAGTTGCAGGATGGCTAGCCGGGCTGTTCTTGGTCCTTATCGGCCTACCGTATGTCTGCCTGCCCTACTTTCTTCGCGAAGTGGCGCGGCGCCTAATGTGGTTGCGTGTTGCGGCCATACTGGCACACCACAACCGTCAAGTCGAAATCGCCGAAACGACGAATGGGGAACTAGGCACGCCGAAACCAAGTGACCTTACAGCAGATGTCTTGATTGAAAAGTTGTACGGGGACGAAATCAGGCGGGGCCAACAAGAAGAGTGACGCGACGACGGATATTCCTGTGCGTTGGCGTCGTGACCTACCTCCCCCCCGCCAACGCCCCATAGTTCACCCGCTCGCTCTGCCGCAGCTCCCGCTCCGCCTCAATCACCCCCATAGTCTCCTCGCCGACCTCGGTCGGATAGACCCCCGAAAAGCACGCAAAGCACCCGGCCACGTCGCGGTACACTTCCTTCAGGTCCTCCAAGCTCTGATACACCACGGCATCGGCCTCAATGTACGCCCGAATCTCCTCCAAGCTGTGATTGGCCGCGATAATCTCCTTGCGCGTCGCCATATCGATCCCGTAAACACACCGATGCAAAATCGGCGGCGCCGCGGAGCAAAAATACACCTCCGCCGCCCCGGCATCCCTCAACAACCGCACGATGTGCTTGCTCGTCGTCCCCCGCACAATGCTGTCATCGACCACCGCGACCTTCTTGCCGGCCACCACTTCGCGAATCGGGTTCAGCTTCTGCCGGACCAGCCGCTCGCGCTCGACCTGCGAGGGCACGATGAAGCTGCGGCCCACATGGTTGTTCTTGGTCAGCCCGCGCCGATACGGAATCCCCAACTCCTCCGCCAACCCGCTGGCCGCAAAGTACGCCGAGCTCGGCACGTCAATCACGATGTCGGGCTGTAAGCCTGCCTCGCGCACCCGCCGGGCCAACAGCTTGCCCGCGCGAACCCGCTCGCGCGCCACCAGCGTGCCGTTCATGGTCGCGTCTTCGCGCGCGAAGTAGATGAACTCGAACGCGCAGAAGCTCCCGCATGCCTTGTTGGCGCCGCTACTGTGCACCTGGCCGTCGGGCGTAATCAGCATCGCCTCGCCGGGGTTCAGCTCGCGCACCAGTTCATACCCCAGGTAATCGAAACACGTGGACTCACTGGCAAACGCATAGCTCGGCCCGTTGGGGGTGTCGCGCTTGCCGAAAATCAACGGCCGGATGCCGTGCTTGTCGCGAAACGCCAGCATGCCTTTGCCGGCAATCAGCGTAATCACCGAGTAGGCGCCGTCCACCTTCTCAAACAGCGACTTCACGCTGGCAAACAGGTCGTCGACGCTGACCTGGGCCAGGTTCTTGCGCTCCAGTTCGGCGGCGAGCGTATACAGAATCAACTCGACGTCGTTGGTGGTCTGGATCAGCCGGTGGTGGTCGGTGTTGAGCCGCTGCCGCAGCGCCGCGAAGTTGGTCACGTTGCCGTTGTGGACCATCGCCAGGCCGAACGGGTAGTGCACCGCATACGGCTGGGCGTCGAACACGTTGTTGGTGCCCTGGGTCGCGTAGCGCACGTGGCCGAGCCCCGCGTTGCCGAGCAGCGCTTCGGTATCGGCGGGGTTGGCGAACACGCTGGTGACCAGCCCGGCGCCTTTCTTCATGTGAAAGTGGTCGCTCAGCGTCACCACACCGGCGGCGTCTTGCCCGCGGTGTTGCAGTGCGGTCAGGCCACAGACAATGTCGTTGCCGACGGGATGGGGGGCGACGATGCCGAGGATGCCGCACATGGGTACTCCGATGCCAAAAGCCGCACCGAGACTCGGTGCGAGTTCGGCGAGGAGCACGTCAGTCCGCGGATGCGCACTGCCGCAGGGGTGAGCGCGGATGGCCGCGCGAGGGGGCGGCGCGCCCCCTTGACGAGATCAGCCGTTCTCCAGAAGCCAGCCGGCGACGGCTTCGGCGTACAGTGTGTGTTCGACGGCAAGGCCGCGGGCCTCGACGTCGGCCAGCGATTGGCAACCGCCGAGATCCACGCACGCCTGCGCCACGATTGGCCCGGTATCCAGGCCCTCGTCGACGCGATGCACGGTAATCCAGGTTTGCGACAGGCCCTGGTTCCAAGCCCACTGGTAGCCGTGCAGGCCCTGGTGGGCGCGCGTGTCGGCCGGGTGGATGTTGAAGATGCGGCCGGCGAAGGCCTGCACGAACGCGGGCGACAGCACCCGCATGTAGCCGGCGAGCAGTACCAGGTCGATGTCGTGCGCGCGCAGGGCCTCGACGACCTGGGCGTCGTGGCTGTCCCGGTCCAGGCCCTTGCTCGGCAGCACCGCCACCGGCACGCC
>CAXRHS010001095.1:0-2883 GCA_964230235.1 Myxococcota bacterium | reverse complement strand
GGTGTCGGCGGCGGTTCGCTGGTCTACGCCAACACGCTGCTGGTGCCGCCGTTGCCGTTCTTCCGCGACCCGCAGTGGGCGGGGCTGTCCGCCGACTGGCAGGCCGAGATGGCGCCGTACTACGACCGTGCCCAGCGCATGCTCGGGGCCGTGAAAAACCCGATTTTCGGCCCAGCCGACCGCGTGCTGCTTGAGGTGGCGCGCGAAATGGGCACCGCAGACACTTTCAAGACCACCGACGTCGGGGTGTACTTTGGTACGCCAGGTGACACCGTGCGCGACCCCTACTTTGGCGGCAAAGGCCCCGAGCGCACAGGCTGCATCCGCTGCGGCGCGTGCATGACCGGTTGCAAGCACGGCGCCAAGAACACGCTGGACAAGAACTACCTGTACCTCGCCGAAAAGCTCGGTGCGCGCATTGAGGCCGAGACCGAAGTGCTGACCCTCACCGCGCTTGGCGGCCCCGATGCGCGCGGTGAACAGGGCTGGCAGGTCGTGGTGCGGCCGTCGATCGGTCTGGGGCGCTGGTTTGGCAAGCGCAGGACCTTGCGTGCCCGCAACGTGGTGTTGGCGGGCGGTGTGCTCGGTACCCTGCCGCTGCTGATGCGGTCGCGCGAAAAGGGCTTGCTGCCGCACTTTCCGGCCCAACTCGGTCACCAGTTGCGCACCAACAGCGAGGCCATTTGTGGCGCGACCGGCGCGCGCGTGCCCGACGACTTCAGCAAGGGCATTGCCATCACCTCAGGCGCGTATTTCGACCAGCACACCCACATCGAGGTCGTGCGCTACGGCAAAGGCCAAGACGCGCTGTCGGTGCTGGCGACGCTGCTGACAGACGGCGGCGGTCGGGTGCCGCGCGGTCTGCGCTGGGTGGGTACGGTCTTGCGTCATCCGCTGCAGTTTCTGCGTTCGCTGTGGAAATTCGGGTGGGCCGAGCACGGCATCATCTTGTTGGTGATGCAGACCCTGGACAACAGCTTGCAGGCGGTGTGGCGGCGGGCCTGGTGGTCGCCGTTCTCGCGCACGCTGCGCACCCAACTGCCGGTCGGCCATGCCGACAACCCGACCTACATCCCCATCGGCAACGAAGTCGCGCGGCGAGTGGCCAAGAAGATTGATGGCATTGCCATGAGTTCCATCAATGAGGTGCTGCTCGATATCCCGACGACCGCGCACATCCTGGGCGGCTGTCCCATCGGTGCGCCAGGGCAGGGCGTCGTCGACGCCAGGCAGCGCGTCCACGGCCACCACGGCCTGTGGATTTGCGACGGCTCGGTGATGCCCGCCAACCTGGGCGTCAACCCGAGCCTGACGATTACTGCGCTGGCCGAGCACGCGATGGACGCCGTTCCGGCCAAAGACGGCAGTGCGGTGCAGCCCCTGGTCGCCGAGCGGGTTTCGGTCGTCGCCGACGCCTGACAGCGGCGCTACGAGAGATCGATCGACGCTCTCGTTGCGACTGCGGAGCGGTGAGTCGCCTGCAAGGCGCGAACTCGCGACCCACTAAGGGCCTGCAAAACAACAAGTCAATCGCCACGTGCGCGGAGCGGAGCGGCGAGTCGACTTGCAAAGTCGCGAGCTTGCGACCCATCAAGCAAGCAGTGGGCCAACGTAGAAAATCGAGTAGATTTTTTACGGGCCCTAAGCAAGCAAGGCAAACCAAGGGCTCAGGCCGGCAAAATCGGACTTTTGGATCGACGCTGTGAGCGGGGCGCTGGCTGCGCGGCCGTCGGCGTTTCGTGGGGCGACGTTGACTGGCGCCGACACCGCCGTGACGACGGCCGGCGCGTTCACAATTGTCAACGTATCCGGTGCGCGCTACCCTGCTCGTTCACGCGCATGGCTGCCTGCGGTCCGCACATCCGCCGTTGCGCTGTTCTGAATCCCTCGAGGTCTGCCATGTTCACCGCCAAATCCCTTGCTGTTGCGGCCGCGCGCCAAGCCTGCCTGGCCGCGCTGGTCCTGCTTGTCGCTTGCGGTGACGATGCCGCCATCGTCACCACCGAGCCCGTCGACGCAGCGGCGGTTGACCTGGCGGTGACCAACGATCTGGCGCAGCCGCTCGACACCGCGGTCGCGACGGACACCGCAGGGCAACCCCCAGATGCCGCTGTGGACGCTCCCGCGGGCAGCGACGCCGCAGGGTCCGACACCGCAACGGGTCCCGACGCCGATGCAGGCGCAGATGCGGGCGCAGAGACAGCCGCCGGGTGCGAGACGGGCAAGCCCTGCGACGACGGCAACGCCTGTACCGATGCCGACACCTGCAGCAACGGCGTGTGCGCAGGCGCGACCAAGTCGTGCGACGACCAGAATGCGTGCACCACCGATACGTGCGACACCAAGACGGGCTGCGCCCACGCCAACACCGCCGGCCCGTGCGACGACGGCAGCGCGTGTACGGAGAAGGACGCGTGCGCCGACGGCAAGTGCGCCGGCAAAGCGCTGGCCTGCGACGACGCCAACCCGTGCACCGAAGACAGCTGCGACAAGCTCAAGGGCTGCGGCCACACGCCCAACACGGCGCCTTGCGACGACGGCAACGGCTGCACGCTCGGCGACTCCTGCAGCGGCGGCGTCTGTGGCAATGGCAAGCCCAAGCCGTGCGACGATGCCAATCCGTGCACCAAAGACGGCTGCGACGCGGTCAGTGGCGCCTGCGCGGCGACACCGGTCGACGTCGGCTGCGATGACGGTTCGCTGTGCACCGAGACCGACACCTGCGTCGCCGGCGCGTGCAAAGGCACGCCCGTGCAATGCGACGACAAAAACCAATGCACGACCGATAGTTGCGATTCCAAGACCGGCTGTGGCTACTTTGACAACAACGCCCTGTGCAACGACGGCAACGCTGGCACGGACTTCGACAAGTGCGCCGCCGGC
>CAXRHS010001094.1:0-4661 GCA_964230235.1 Myxococcota bacterium | reverse complement strand
TGACCAGCGCGCAGTTGTCAACGCCGTCCAACACCCCGTCGAGGTCGCTGTCTTTGGGACAGGCGGCGTTGGCGCTGCCCGGCGTGCCTTTGTCGCCCTTGCCGAAGGGGGTGGTGGCATAGCACCAGGCGGCACCGTTGTCGTTCAGCTTGTCGCCGCCGGCCGTCGCCGCGCTCGGGTCGAGTGCCAGCGCTACACCAGACGATACCTTGGGCCAGCCGCTGGCGTTGTAGGTGACGCTGTCGATGACCTTGTTGCCGGACTCCAGTTGCACCGTGGTAGCCGAGGTATTGCCGAGCGCAGGCAGGGTAGGCAGGGCAATCGCGCCTTGCACGCCGCCGTTTTGTGCCGCGTCACCGTTGCGCGCGACCACCGCATGCTGTCCCGGCGGCAGTGGATACGACTTGTCCGCTGGCAGAGCCTTGAGCACGGTGCCGACTTTGACGCCAAGGCCGGCGAGTTCAACGGTCGCGGTCGACGCGTTGTAGATCTCAAACCACTCGCCAAGTTCGTCCGTCGCCGAGGCTGGGTCAGGTAGCATCTCGCTGATGACCAAGCTGCCGGGCTGCAGCGCCACTTCGGCCTGGCACTGGGCGTTGCAACCGTCGCCGAATTTGGTGTTGCCGTCGTCACAGGTCTCGCCCTTCTCGACCACGCCGTTGCCGCAGCCGGGGTCCTCGCATGCGTCGCCCTTGCCATCGCCGTCCGTGTCGGCTTGGGTCGTATTGGTGACATCAACACAGTTATCGCAGGCGTCGCCGACGGTGTCCTGGTCGGCGTCCTCCTGCTTGGCGTTGGGCTTTTCCTTGCAGTTGTCGGCCTTGTCCGGGATGCCGTCCTTGTCTTCGTCGTCGCCAGCGCCCGCGCACGAGGGGTTGGTCGCGCCAGGCGAGCCGTAGTCGCCTTTGCCATAAGCCGCCTGGCCTTTGCACCACGCCGCAGGCGCGTCATTGTCGCTGGCGGTCAGCAAGGTCGGATCCAACGCAAGCGCCTTGCCGGTAAAAAGCGGCCAGCCAGGGCCATACGCCACCTTGTCGACTTCTTTGCCTGCCGACCAGATCGACAGCGTCGCGGCGGTCGAACTGAGGATGATCTTGTTGTAGACGTAGCTGGGCTTGGGCAGGCCGCCGTTGATGGCCGCGTCCGCGCTGAGCGCCAAAAGCGCATACCCCTTTGACGGAACCAGGACGGGTGCGCCGGCCTCTACGACGTGCTGAATCGGCGACAACGTACCGGTTTGCAGCACCGCGCCGTTCAGTTCGACCGTTGCAGAGGTCGGATTGTACAGTTCGATCCACTCGCCGACGTCGTCTTCGACCACCGCCGGGTTGTACATGATTTCGCTGATGACCAGGCTGCCGGGCTCGATGGCCTTCTCGGGCTGGCACCAGGCGCTGCAGCCGTCGCCTGACTGCTTGTTGCCGTCGTCGCAACCTTCGCCGCTGTCGACCGCCTTGTTGCCGCAGGTTGGCACCGGGCCCTCACAGGCGTCGCCAATGCCATTCTTGTCCGAGTCGAACTGGGTCGAATTGGACACGGTCGGGCAGTTGTCGACGTCGTCGGGCACGCCGTCCTTGTCAGTGTCTTTCTTGCAGGCGTCGTTGGCAGCGCCGGGCGTGCCTTTGTCGGTGCTGGCCATCGCCGCGGTGCCGCCGCACCAGGCTTCGGCGCTGTCGTTCTTGGTGGCGTCGAGCGCGTCAGGCGAAAGCGACAACGACACGCCATTCAGGTTCGGCCAGCCTTTGGTCACGTCGTAGGTTACGGTGTCAATCGTAACGCCGTTGGACTCCAGGGTGACGCCGTCGCTGGAATTGGTCAGCTTGAGGGTGGTGCCGTAGGCTGCGGCAAGCTTGACGCCGCCGTTCTTGGCCTCGTCGGCGAGGCTGCCGAAGAGCACGTAGCCCTTGGGGCCGACCGAAACGGCCGCCGAAACGACGAACTTTCCAGAATCGCTATTGCTTTTGATGACCAGGCCTTGCAGGTCGACGGGCTTGTCGCCGGGATTGTAGACTTCGATCCATTCGCCATTGTCGTCGCTGACCGCGCCGCCGCCGTAGGGGTTGTACATCAACTCGGTGATGACCAGTTCGCCGGCCTTGAGGTCGGGACCGGCCAAGGGCAAGCATTTGCCGTCGGTACACAGCCCGGCGCCCGAGTTGCAAAGCGCCTTGTTGGCCGTTGGCACACACTTGTCGAGCGAGCAGAAATCATCAGTGCATTCATTGCCGTCATCACAGTCCTTCGTAACTTTACAAGTCTTTCCAGCAACATCCGTGACAGCATCGCCGCCACCCGTAGTCTCCTTGCCGGTGTCGCCGCCGCCGCCGCCGTCGGTCGCGTCAGGTCCGGTCGTGCCCTTGGGTACGCACTTGGTCGCCGAACAGATGCCGGTCTTGTTCTCGCACTCGGCCTTGTTTGCGACGTTGGTGCACTTGCTCGCCGAGCAAAAGTCGTCGGTGCACTCGTTGCCGTCGTCGCACTCTTTGGACGCTTTGCAAGGTTTACCGGCCACATCACCGCCGCCATCGGCCTTGCCGTCGGCCGCGCCGTCAAACTTGACGCCAGTGTCGGGCGCGGAGGCGGTGTCCGGGATCGTCGCTGATCCGCCGGACGGCGACGACGTTTCCGCGCAGGCGGCCAAGGCAAGCAGAGCAACAGGCAAAATCAGGCGGCGCATGGCGACTCCAAGTAGCGAAACGGCCCCGCGGGGCGCGGCAGTGTAGGTGTTTTCGGGCGTGGCCTCAATCGAGTTTGCGACCCAGCGGTCGCTTCGACGGGCGCTTGCCAGGTTACTCGCCAGCGTTGAACGCCTCAAAAACTGGCGCCTCGGTGATCAGGCAGTCGTCCGGCTTGCTGAGCGCACTGGCCCGGCCGGTATAGCGAAAAGTCGAGTATTCTCCGTCGCAATCGAGGTCGCCGTAGGCCGAAACGGTGAACGTGGCTGCGCCAAGCTCGCCGCTGGCTTTGTACTCATAGACGTAGGCATGGGGTTCTTGCAGCTTCCACTTGAGCGCGCCCCAAAGCGTCCGATTCCACTCGATTTTTGCGGGATAGCACAGCCCTTCGCCGTCGCCAACGGCCGGATCGCAGCAGCTTTTGGCAAGGGTGGTGCGAATCTCGCCCTGCGGAAAGGCGCACACCGCCCGCAGGCTGGTTTTGGGGTCCATCTTTGGCTTGACGTAGTAGACCGACGCCGCTTTCGACAGCCGCGCCAGTTCGCGCAAGGCCTCGTCCTGGTACTGGCGCTGCAGCAGGCGCGGCACCCCCAGCGACGCGGTCAAAGCCGCGGCGACCACCAGCACCGCAGCCGTGGCAAGTTGGGGCTGCACGGCTAGAAGCACGCGGTCGTCGTGGCCTGGCACGGGTAGTAGTGGCATGCGGGCGTGGCGCCATCTTGCACCTTGCTGCAGAACTGCCACTTCTTGGTGCCACAACATTTGAAGTTACTTCCATTTTTCCAGAGACACTCGGCGCCCGGCTTCAGGCCGCACGCACCCCATTGGCAGTTGTTGCCGCAGACCTTGGCTTCGCAAGGGTCGGTGCAGCCGCCGCTTGTTGTCCCAGGTGCGCAAGCACCCTGACCGCCGCAGGTACCGTACGCGCCCCATGCGCCCCAGGCGCAGCTATTGCCGCAAGAGCGGGTGCGCGTCTGGGTACCGCAATTGCCGCAGCCCTGGCTCTGACTTTCGGTGGCACCGGGCTTGCAACTGCCCTGACTGCCACAGGTGCCCCATGCCGACCACGCGCCCCAGCCGCACGAATTGCTGCAGGTGCGGGTACGGGTCTGGGTGCCGCAGTTACCACAACCCTGGCTCTCCGTCTGTGTTTCTCCGGGTTTGCAAACGCCTTGGACTTGCTTGGTGCAGGTGCCGCTGCTGCAAATGCCCGGACCGCAGGCGTCGTCGAGGTAGCTGCAATCTTTGGCCTGACCCTGGCATGTGCCGTTGCTGCACACGTCGCCGACTGTGCACGCGTTGCCATCGCTGCACGCAGCCCCGGAGTTGGCCGGTTGCGCGACGCACTGGCCGTTGCTGCACATGCCCTTGCCGCAGGGGCCGTTGAGGCCCGAGCAGTCCATTTGCGTGCCCTTGCAACCGCCGCCTGCGCAGCTGTCGCCGGTGGTGCACGGGTTGCCGTCGTCGCAACTAGAGGGTTTCGACGCCGCCGAACACACCCCGTTGCTGCACGCGCCGACCGTGCACGGCCCGTCGAACTTGCTGCAATCCTTGCTGGTACCCTGGCAGCTGCCATTGTTGCAAGCGTCGTTTTCCGTGCACGCGTTGCCGTCATCGCAGCCGCCGACCTTGGGTGCGGTCAAGCAAGCGCCTTGCTGGCAGATGCCCTCGGTGCACGGCCCATTCTTGGCCGAGCAATCCATCGGTTTGCCCTTGCACAGGCCACTGCTGCACTTGTCGGCGGTGGTGCAAGCGTCGCCGTCGTCGCAGTTCAGGCCGTTTTGCAACACGTAGGTCGTCTTGCTTTGCAAAGGGTTGCAAACTTTGCACGGGTTGGTGGGATCGATGCTGCCGGCCGGGACGCACTGGCCGCCGATGGTGCAGATGCCGGACAGCGTGGTGTGCGCGCACTTGCCGTTGCCGTCGCAGCCGTCGAATGTGCAGGGGTCGCCGTCGTCCGGGCAGGGTTTGTTGGCGGCGATGTTC
>CAXRHS010001093.1:0-4365 GCA_964230235.1 Myxococcota bacterium | reverse complement strand
GCGGCCGGTGACGGGTTCGGTCAAGCGCCGCACGGCGGCGGTCAAAAGATCCTGGTCGAGTTCGTCAGCGCCAATCCAACCGGCCCGCTGCACGTCGGCCACGGTCGCGGCGCGGTGCTGGGCGATGCGCTGGCTGCGGTCTTGCGCGCCGCCGGCCACGAGGTCAGCACCGAGTACTACATCAACAACGTCGGCAACCAGATCCACAAGTTCGGGCAAAGCGTGTGGTTCTGGCTGCGCGATCCCGACCGCCGTGCGGCGGCGCTGGCGGTGTGGGCGGCCGGCGATCCGGTGTCGTTTCCCGATGGTTTTCCGAATGGTTTTCCCGAAGACGGCTACCGCGGCGCGTACGTTGCGCAAATCGCCCACGACCTGGCCGGCGACCCGGCGATCGCTGCGGGCGCGGCGTTGACCGATTGGGATGCCAATGCGGCCTGGGCCCAAGCAGAGCCCGAAAACCCCAGCGGTCGCGCCGATAACCGCCGCCTGGCGCTGCGGGCCTGGCAGGCGATGGTGGTGCGCATTGCCGCAGACCTCGGCAGGCTTGGCGTGCGGTTCGACCACTGGCAAAGCGAGCGCGCCTTGCACGGCCTGGACGGCGGGCTCGATCGTGTGCGCGATTGCGCTGAACGCCTGCAAAAGGCAGGCTGGGCCTATCAGGGTGCCGGCAAAGACGACGACGAAGGCGACGCTGCCGCCGACAAGGCCTTGTTTTTCAAGGGTACCAGCGAAGACATCCCCAAGGCCTTTCGCGACGGCAAGGACCGCGTCATCGTTCGCAGCGATGGCCGGCCGACCTATTTCGCTGCCGACATCGCCTACCACGATGACAAGCTGGCGCGCGGCTACACCCACCTGGTCAACGTGCTGGGCGCCGACCACCATGGCTACGTGCCGCGCCTCAAAGGCGTGCTGCACGCGCTGGGCGATCTGCGCCGCCAGGAGGGCGATCCCAACGCCGCGCTGTGGTCGGGCGACCGGCTGGAAGTGCCGCTTGTGCAAATGGTGGCGCTTTTGCGCGACGGCAAGCCGGTACCGATGGGCAAGCGATCGGGCGAATTCGTGACGCTCAGCGACATCATGGACGAGGTGACCACGCCCGGCAATCCGCGATCCGGACCCGACGCGGTGCGCTTTACTTTCTTGTGTCGCAAGGCCGATGCGCAGTTGGATTTCGACCTCGAGGTGGCGCGGCGCGCTTCGCTGGACAACCCGGTCTACTACGTCCAGTATGGCCATGCGCGCATGTGTAGCATCCTTGCGCGCGCGGCCAGCGTGGGCCAGTCGTTCGACCGCCACGCCGCGCTGACCGGTACCCACTTGGCTGCCCTGTGCCTGCCTGCCGAGCGCGACCTGGCGTTGCAATGCTGTGAGTATCCCGAGGTGATTGTCCGCGCTGCCCGCAACCGTGAGCCGCACCAGATCGCGTACTACCTGCGCGACCTGTGCGCGGCCTTTCACGGCTGGTACACCCAGGGCAAGCAGACGGGTCGCGTGATCGGCGACGACGCGGGGCTGACCCAAGCGCGGCTAGCATTGGTGGCGGCGGCCGCGCAAGTCGTCCGCAATGGCCTGCAATTGCTTGGGATTACTGCGCCGGAGCGCATGGCGGCGCTCGCCGACGACGACGAACCCAGCGCGGTCCCCGCCGCCACAGGCTCCGCATGACCGCGCCCCGGTCGCCACAGGAACACGGCATGACCCCCGCCCAGCCGGCGCCGCTGCCGATCGCATTGGCCGACACCTTGCCGCGGCCGACCCGCCTGCGCCAATTCGACAAAGTGCAAGAGCGCCAGTTCGTGCAGATCGAACTGGGTCGCGCCGTCCAGCTGACCGTGCTGGGCCTGCTGGTGGCCGCCGGCGCGTTTGTCGGTGGCTGGATGGCGGGCGTGCAAGGCTGGCGGCCGGCGTGGTTGCCGACCGCCGCGCCCGTCGTTGCCGCTGCGGTCGCTCCCGAACCGGTAGCGCTCGCGCCCACGCCGGCGGCCGAGCCGCCCGCGGTCGCCGCCCCCGCGGTCGCCTCTGCCGAAGCGGTCTTGGCTGCCCTGGACGACGCCGCGTTGGCGGCCAAGGAAGCAGCCGCCCCGCCCGCCCCGCTGCTGATTGCTGCCGCCGATGAACGGGTGGTCGGCTCCGACGAACCTGCGGAACCGGCCGAAACAGCCGAACCGGCTCAGGCGGCGGCTGAACCGGTCGCGGCAGAGGCCGCCGGTGGCGCGCCGGCTGGCTCGGACCCCGCCCCGCCCGCGGTCGCGGCCGCGCCCGGCGTTCCCGAGGGCGCGCGCACCGGCCCCGAAGCCACCAGGCTGCCGCCCGCCAAGCCCGTGGTGCAGCCCGTGCACCCCGATGGCGAGACCGCGCCGGCGGCCGGTAGCGCCGGCAAGCCCACTGCCGCCGCGGTGGCCGCCGTGCCTGCGCCGCCTGCCGCCCAGCCCGCGCCGGTTGCCGCCGCGCCCAGCGCCGACTCCGTCGCCAACAAAGCTGGTGCTGCGGTCGCTGCGAACCCCGTGGCCGCCGAAGCGCCCAAGCCTGCAGCCGGCGCAGTGGCCAAGGCGGGGTCGGCCTCAACTGCCGCCACCAAGCCGGCCGCCCCCGCCCAACCCGCCGCGCCCAGTTCGCCTGCGCCATCGGGCGAGGTGGCCGACGACCCCGCTGGGACGGCCGGCAAGACCGAAGACAAAAGCCCCAAAGCGGGCCGACCGCCGGCCGGCAAGTACGTGGTGCAGATCAAGGCCTTCCGAAACCAGACCGAGGCCGACGCGTTTGCCGGCGAGTTGCGCGCCAAGGGCTATACGGTATCGGTGTCGGCGGTCGAAGTGCCCGACAAGGGGCAGTTTTTTCGCGTGCGCATGGGCCCGTTCGGCACGCTTGAGGCCGCCCGCGCGGCACAAAAGAAGCTGGAGACCGCCGAAGGCCACCAGACGATTGTCTTGGCGACTCCGTAGGGCGAGCAGAAAGTCGCATCGACTTTCTGCTTGCGCCCGTTTGCTTGTCAGGTGGGTCGCAAGCTCGCGACTTTGCAAGTCGACTCGCCGCTCCGCTCCGCACGGGTTTGGTGGGTCGCAAGCTCGCGACTTTGCAAGTCGACTCGCCGCTCCGCTCCGCACGGGTTCGGTGGGTCGCAAGCGCGCGACTGTGAATTCGCGCGGTCCGCCCACCACCTTTGCAACCTTGCAGCCCTGTACTATACCGCCCGGCGCGGCCGGCGGTGCGCCGGCCCATGGGAAAACCATGGCCAAAAAGTCCCGCGCCAAGCCGGATCCGTCGCCACCCGCCCCGCAGTCGGCACCCAGTGCCCGCTACCTGGCCGCCGTGCAGCGCAAGCACACACTGACGCCCGCGGTGCCGCCACCAGGCCTGCCCGCCGAGCGCTGCACGGTGCAATTCGATCTCGACGCGCTGGCGTTTGAGACCACCGCCGACCTGGAACCGCTGGCCAGCGTCATTGAGCAAGAGCGCGCGATGCAGAGCCTGGAGTTGGGGCTCTCGGTCACGCGGCCCAACTACCACGTCTACGTTGCCGGACCGTCGGGCACCGGCAAGCGCAGCCTTTTGCGGGTGATGCTCGACAAGCTGGCCCCGACCCGCAAGACCCCGCACGATTGGGTCTACGTTCACAATTTCAACGACGACGATGCCCCAGTGGCGATCAGTCTCAAGGCGGGCGAAGCGCGCGAGCTCAAGAAGGCCGTCGACAAGCTGTTGGAGCGCCTGCAAAAAGAGGTCCCCGCCGCGTTCCACTCGCCAGAGCACCAGCTGCGGCTGCAGCACGCGGTCAGTCAGTCACAGACCTTGCAGACCGACGCCTTTGTCGCGCTGTCGCGCAAGGCCGATCAAGTCGGTTTTCTGGTGCGCGCGAGCAAAGACGGCGAGTTGGAGACGCTGCCGGTCGTCAATGGCAAGTCACTCAAAGACAAAGACGTGATGGCCCTGCCCGAAGAGGAGCGCAAGGCCATCGACCAGCGCCGCGAAAAGCTGGAGCCGCTGTTTACCGAATTCGTTCAGACCAACCGCAAGATCGAGCAGCAGACCCAGGACAAGATCGAGCAGAGCCAGGCCGAACTGGCCGAGCGGGTATGCAAGCCGCTTTTTGGCGAGGTGCGCGACCGTTTCAAGTCCGGCGGCAAAAAGCTGGCGGCCTACCTCGACGACCTGTACGACCATGTGTCGCACCACCTGTCGCACTTTCTGCCCGACAACAGCAGCGACAGCGACAGCAACGACGACCGCGGCGAGTCGCGCAAGGACCCGTTCTTGCCTTTTGCGGTCAACGTGTTTGTCGACAACGGCCGCAGCCAGGCGACCGCGGCACCAGCCCGCCACGATGGCCGCCGCGCCGACACCGACAAGGCCGAGGCAGCCGAC
>CAXRHS010001092.1:0-2269 GCA_964230235.1 Myxococcota bacterium | reverse complement strand
ATCGACCTTGTTGACCGCGCGGATGACGTACATCTCCGCCATCAGGTTGTAGGTCGCCAGGTAGTTCGGTGCGCCCTTGATCGACGCCGAAAAGTGGGCGAACGACCGCGCCAGATCGCCATCGGGAAATGGCACCTTGGTGTAGTAGCCGCCCAGGTACCGGTCGGGCGCAAAGTGGAAGTACTCGACCTTGAGGGTCTGCAGCTTGCTCATCGCCGCGAAAATCAGGTCCTTGTTCGACAGCACCTCGAGCAGGTCTTTGGCCAGGCCGTATTTTCCCATGTGGGTACAGAACCAGTAGATCGGCTCGACCGCGCGGTCGTCGAGCGATGCCACCACATCGGCCATCGGCGCACCCGCGCAGATCTTGCGCTTGAGCACCGGACTGGTCACCGCCAGTGCCGCCGCCGCGTGGGCCATGCCGCGCTCAAACCCCGCAATCATCGCCGGTTCTTTGGCTTCGCCCGCAAAGCGGTGGTAGCCATCGGCGACCAGGTAATACAAGCGGGCGGCCTTGATTCGCACGGCGACGTTGCTGGGATCGGTGGCCAAGGCCTTCTCAAAAGCCTCCAAACCCGCTTCGGCCTTGGCAGCGTCGGCGCGCGCCCCAAAAAGGGCCTCGGCCTCTGCCAGCGCGCGCTTGCCTGCTTCGGCCTGACCTGTTGCCTCGGGCAAGTCGGCACACAGCACCGTCGAGGCCATTTTCGACAGCGCCTGTGCGGGCGCGGGCTGAACCAGAGCTGCCACGGCAACAAGGGCAACCAAGCCAAGTCGGCGCGCGGCGGAGTGAGTGTTTGCGGTCATCTGGACTCTCCCAGGCAAAGCGCGGGCAGTGTACGCGGGTGCGGCAGGCCTCACAAGGCGGCCAACTCCAGGCGAATGTGCACTTCCGTCGGCACAGCCAGCCGCGGCAAGTCTTTGCGCTGGCCCCACAACCGCCGCAAGCACTGGCCGACCACCGGGTTGGCGTGATCCACGGCGGTAATCTTCGCGACGCCATCTGGGCCGAGCGTGAACTTGACCTGCACTTCGCCGAGCATCTCGTCGGGCGAAGCCGCGATGTGGCGGTCGTAGCAGCCGTGGATGTCGGCCAGGACGCCGCCCGCTTTGAGGTTCTCTTGGATGTCCTCTGGCACGGCAAGCAGCCACTTCTGCGCGCGCAGGCGACTGAGCGGGTGCTGGCGCGGCAGATAGCGGTTCAGTTCGCGCTTGGCCTCGGCGCGCCACTGGCCGTCCATGCTGCGCCGGCCGATCTCGTTCCACGCCGCTTCGACCAGCCGCAGCGACTGGGCTTCCAGGTCGCGCGCGGTCTCGTCGACAATCTGCCGCCACTGCGCAAGGTCGTCGGCCGACTGATCGGTCGGGTTCGGGGTGTCGCGGATAAGCTCCGCCACGTGCGACAGCAGGCGCGACTGGGTGACTGCGACCGCGATCACCCACTCGCTGACGCGGTAGGCCGAGACCAGCGTCGAATACTCGCCGCACAGGCCGCCTTTGCGATCGGGGATGCCGCCGGCCGGATTGGGCACTTCCTCGCCCGCGATATTTTGCCGCAGTCCACGTATTTGCGCGGCCAGGCCCTCCGAAGCCTTGGCGCCTTTGGTCACCGCGATCTTGGTCTGCAACGCCTGATCCAGGCGACCCGCCAGCAGCAGGAACTGTGCCTCGGCCGCCCATCCGCTCTCTGGGCCACCGTTTTTGGGTAGGTTGGCTTTGGTGAAAAGTTTGAGGATCTCGCGCGCCTGCTCTTCAAACTTCTTGGCCCAGTGGGCCTGGCTGTACAGGCGCATCAGCCGGCCCCGCACCGGCAGCAGTTCGGCCGCTGGCAGCTTTTGGGCCAGTGCCTGACGGAGTTCCGTCTCGGCCGCACTCATCTGGTCCTTGAGCTCCTGATTGGATTCGGCCGCCTGTGCGGGCTGAACAGCCGCGAGGCCAATGGCCAGGGCCAGCGCCGCTGCGCCAAATGGTGTTGTCGTCATCGTCCAGGTCCTTGCCGCACGCGCGGCCCAAGCCGGCGAACGCAAAGGCGCCAGCGAGCATTCAACCTGCAAGATCGCGGAATCTCGTGGGCTGTCAAGAATTCAGCCGCGATGGCGCCACCGCTCCGTACTACGGAAAAAGCGCGGCGAGTTCTGCCAGCAGTCGTTGCAACTCTCCAAAAAGAAATGGATCGTCCGCAATCATGGGCAGCACTTCGCGCGGCGTCTCGACCAGATACTTGCGCGAGAGCCGCTCGCGCGACCACCGCAGGCAAGAGCGCAGGTTGTCG
>CAXRHS010001091.1:0-7518 GCA_964230235.1 Myxococcota bacterium | reverse complement strand
CACCGATCATCGGCCGGTGTTCCAGTGGATTGGCGAGCGGACCCTGCGGCCGTCGCTACTCGTCTGTTGCACCGATCTGTTCACCACCGTGCCGACGCAACGGCCGCCCTACCCTGTGTTGTGGCTGGTGCTGCCCGATGCCAGTGGTCAGCGTGGTCCGCAGCCGCGTTTCGGCGACGAAATCGTGGTGCCACTTCCGGGTCTGACGCGACACAACTTGTCGCATTAGGAGCAGGCCGAGGTTTAGTTTGCACCAGCCGCGTCGTATTACAGGTAGCAAGTGGCAATGCCGCCCTTGCGCAACCAAAGGAGTCCAAACATGAGTCGCCACAAGATTGCCCAGCAAAACCGCCAGCGCTTGATGAACGCCAGCGCATTGACGTCAGCCAACGACTGGCTGAGCGTCGATCAGCCGTTCGTTTCGCCCCTGCACCACATCGAAGCCGAACTGCATTGGGTACGGCTGCGGGCGCAGCGCATCCACGTCGACAACCTGCTGGCCACAGGTGGCCCACAGCGCAACGACTGGCAGCGCCGTGACGAAGAGGAGCCGCCGACGCCGCAGTTGCGCCGAAGCCTGCATCGGCAAGAGTGCAAGCTGCGCCAGGCCATCGATGCCCGGCGCGCCCTGCATCGCAAGCAGGGGCAGCCGCTGCCGCTCGATCAGCTGCAGGATCTCTACCACCTCGACGCGTTTGAAACGACGGCGGTCCTGCTGGCGACGGCAAGCGGGTTTTCGGTGGAGTTCGACGACTTGTGGGAGTTGGTGTCGCCCAACGGTCACGGGTCGCTGTCGGTCGAAAACCTGTTCAACTTCTGCGAGCTGCCGTGGATCGAGCGGGTGGGCCGGCGCGCGTGTTTCGGCCCGCAGGCGCCCCTGGTGGCCAACCAGTTGGTGCGCCTGGACATGAACCGCCGCTGGGCGACGCCCGAGCAGTTGCTGACGACTTCGCTCAGTTGCACCCCGCAGACGTTTGCGTTCTTGGCCGGCAAGCCAGACCTCGACGCTGAGTTTGCCGAGTTCAGTTCCCTGGAGCCGCCGCGTGCGCGCCTGGACTGCGTGGTGCTGCCGCCCGACGACCGCCGCCGTATCTTGTCGGTGGTCGACAACCACGCCCAGTACTTGAAGACCCGCCAGAGCTGGGGCCTGGACGACGTCATCACCTACGGCAAAGGCGTGCTGATGCTCTTCTACGGCAAGCCTGGTACCGGCAAGACGTTGACGGCCCACGGCGTTGCCAACCACCTGGGCAAGCGCGTGCTCAACGTGGACATCCCCACCTTTGTCGAAAGCAAGCAAGCCGACCAGTTCCTGCCGGGCCTGTTTCGCGAGGCGCGGCTGCACAATGCGCTGCTGTTCTTTGACGAGTGCGAAGTCCTGTTTGGCTCGCGCCGCGCAGGCAATGGCTTGATGACCCTGCTGCTGACCGAGTTGGAACGCTTTGAAGGCGTGGCGATCCTGGCGACCAACTTGCCGCAGGCGCTCGACGAAGCGCTCGACCGGCGGATCCTGGTCAAGGTCGAGTTTGCGGACCCGGACAAGCAGGCGCGCAAAGAGATCTGGCAGCGTCACCTGCCACCACAAACGCCGCTCGATGCCGACGTCGACTTGGACGCGCTGGCGGACCGCTTTGAGCTTTCCGGCGGCTACATCAAGAACGCCGTGCTGATGGCGGTGGCCGACGCTGTCCACGCCAACCTGACGCCGCCCCGGCTGACCATGGCGATGTTGGAACGCGCCGCGCGCGACCAGTGCAAGCGCATCGACAGCGACTCGCTCGCGCATCCGCTGGTCCATCCCAAGGTGCGCCTAGCCGAGGTGGTCCTGCCGCCCGACCTGCAGGAGACGGTGGCGGAAATCGTTGCCGCCGCGCGCAACCGTCGCCTGATTCTGGAGCGCTGGGGCATCGGCACGCATCTGACGGCAGGCAAGGGGGTGGCGGCGTTGCTGTCCGGGCCGCCGGGCACGGGCAAGACGCTGTGTGCGGAGGCAATTGCCAACGCGCTGTGCCGGCCGCTGCTGGTGGCGCAGCTGCCGGCGTTGCTGTCCAAGTGGGTGGGTGGCACCGAAAATCGGCTGAAGGACCTTTTCGATACCGCGAAATCCGAAGGCGCCGTGCTGCTCGTGGATGAGTGCGACGCACTGGTGACCGACCGGGGCGATGCCCAACAGCGGCACGATGTGTCGATGGTGACTGTGCTGCTCGGCCTGCTTGAGCGCCACGACGGGGTGGTTCTGCTGGCCACCAACCGACCGCAGGTGCTCGACAAGGCGCTGGCCCGGCGGCTCGGCTGGCACTTGCAGTTCGCAATGCCGGATGCCGGCTTGCGTGCGCGGATCTGGCAGGGCCTGCTGCCGCCGACCGTGCCCGGCGCCAACCGCATCGATACGCTGCGGCTGGGTCGCAAGTTCGCGATGAGCGGTGGCCACATTCGCAACGCGGTGTTCAAAGCGGCGCTGCGGGCGGCCAACGGCGACGGAGAACTCAGCCAGACGCTATTGGACCGGGCGGCGCGCGACGAGCTGCACGCGGCCGGCGGCGTGGAAGAGGCTGCGGTCGTGCGCGAGGTTGCGGAGGGCTGAGTCGCGTGGCCTGATCTGCCGGCAATCCATCCCAACGTGACCTTTGCAGGGAGCCCAAATGCCATCCCGGCGTCTCCAGAAACTGCGCACGGCAGGCACCCGCGCTGCCGAGGCAAGGCTGCCGTATCGCGTCACCAAGGGCCGGCAATCGCTACCCGACGGCTGGCGGGGTGCTGTACGACGTGGTGCACCGTCGCGCGCAGCCACTGGACGCGGATTGACTTTTCGACGCCCTGTGCGCATGGCGCAAGCGGGTGTGTTCCTGAAATGGGGGCGACCGGCGGGATGGTGCTCAGACACACCTCGCAGGTACTGCCGGTGGCTGAAGCCGCGGCCTAGGTGTGCAAAGCCTTGCCTGCGCAAAGCTAAGTAATCAAATACAAAAGCCCAGCCCGGTGCAGGCCGGGCTTGGTATCCTGAGCCCGCGGCCTCAGGGGATCAGCGAAAATACCAAAACCAGGCGATTTGGCCTGCGGCAGTGGTAGGTAAATCGTTGAAATTACGTTCATTCAAAACGGTCCTCGACGCCAAAAGTCTATTTCCGCTGATCGTCTCAGCCGCCGGGAGCACCACGAACGTCGCGTAGTTACACGAGTTGCGCCCAGCACGCGGTGGACCCCAATTGGCGATCCGCACCCGGCGCAAGCGCAAGGCATTGCATGAACAAGCCCTGCGCGCCAAACTCCGGCCCCCGCCGCCACGGAGGCCCAGGTGCCATTTTCCGCGCTGAATCGCCCCTCGCTCGCCCTGCTCACCGACCTCTACCAGCTGACCATGGCCCAGGGTTGGTGGCACGCCAACATGCACCGCCACGAGGCGGTGTTCCACCTGTTCTTCCGCAAGGCCCCTTTCGGCAGCCGGTTTGCGGTGGCTGCGGGCCTTGAACCTGCCTTGCAGCTCCTTGAAAACTACCGCTTTGACCCGGGCGATCTCGACTACCTGTCCCAGCTGCAAGACCCCAACGGCGACGCGCTTTTCAAGCCAGCCTTCTTGCAGGCGCTTGGCGAGGCCCACTTCGACTGCGACGTCCACGCCATTGCCGAAGGCAGCGTAGTGTTCGCTCACCAACCGCTGCTGCGGGTGCAGGGCCCGCTGTGGATGGCGGCGCTGGTCGAGACGCCGCTGTTGAACCTGCTGAACTTCCAGACGTTGATTGCGACCAAAGCGGCGCGGGTGGCGTTCGCGGCGCAGGGCCAGCCGGTGCTGGAATTCGGCCTGCGGCGCGCGCAAGGCATCGACGGGGCTCTCTCCGCAACGCGCGCGGCCTACATCGGCGGTGCGACGGCGACCAGCAACGTGCTGGCCGGCAAGGTCCATGGCATCCCGGTGCGCGGCACCCACGCGCACAGTTGGGTCATGAGCTTCGACAGCGAACCGGAGGCGTTTGCGGCCTATGCCGCGGCGATGCCAGGCAACTGTGTGTTCCTGGTCGACACCTACGACACACTGCAAGGCGTGCGCAATGCGATTGCGGTCGGCCGGCAGTTGCGCGCAATGGGCAAGCGCCTGGTCGGTGTGCGCCTGGACTCGGGCGACCTCGCCTATTTGGGCAAGAAAGCGCGCCAGCTATTGGACGAGGCAGACTTTGGCGACGCCGCGATTGTGGCCAGCAACGACCTCGACGAGAGCCTCATCGAGAGCCTGCAGCACCAGGGCAGCCAGATCGCCGTGTGGGGCGTCGGTACGCAACTGGTCACGGGCGGCACCCAGGCGGCCTTGGGCGGCGTCTACAAGCTCGCGGCCCTGCGTGCCGACCCGAGCCAGCCGTGGAAGACCAAGGTCAAGCTGAGCGAGCAGGCGGTCAAGACCAGCAACCCGGGCATCTTGCAGGTGCGGCGGTTTTCGCGCCAGGGCGAGTTTGTCGGCGATGTGCTGTGGGACCAAACCCATGCGCCGCCCGCAACCTGGCAAGCAGTCGACCCCGCCGACGCCACCCGCAGGCGCCTTTTCGCGGAGCCCGATCTGACCCACGAGGACCTGGTGGTGCCAGTGATGCGGCAGGGCGTGCGCCTGGGCCCGGCTGTAGCACTGCCCGAGATCGCCGCCCACGCCCGCGCACAGCTGAACAGCCTGCACGAAACCCGCCGCCGCCTGACCAACCCGCATGTCTACCCGGCTGGGTTGGAAGCGGGCCTGTTCGCACGCAAAGTCGAGATGGTCATGAAGGCCCGTGGACTTCCATGAACATCTGTTTGGATCCGTTGGCCAGCGCTGGCTGAGGCGGTGACCAGCCGCTAGCGTGGCCGCCTGGGCCAGCAGCACGCCAAGGTGTGCATCCGCCCTGTGCGGAGTCAGCCCATGGCCGAAATCAATGCCGGCGAGATCACGGCCGCCGCGACCCTGGCCCGTGTACTCGGTGGCGTCGAGCCCGGCGGCGCCGTCAACGACAACTGGGTTTTGGACCGCTGCGAACGCGGTGAAGTCGTGCGCCTGCGCTTTGTGCGCGAAACGGCGACGGTCGACGTCTGGCTGCGGCCACAATCGGCACAGTCCGCAGCCTGGGCGCACACCGAGCAGTTCAAGATTGGCTATGCCGGCGCCCTGCCAGCGGGCGGCGACGCGCTGGTGGCCGATGTGGTCGAGCGTGTTCGCGCCAACGAAGGCGCGCTGACCCGCGCGGCGTTGGTGCGCCTGTTTGAGGTCCAAGGCCGCGTCGACGACCTGCAGATGAGTTGGGGCGCCGTGCCGCTGCGACTGACTTTGCGCTGCAACGAGAATTGCCCATTCTGCAGCGCTTCGCACGCCGGCAGCAACCTGGTGACCGAGCGCGACCGGATGCACGAGGCCATCGACAAGGCGGCCGCGATGGGCGCCCGCTTGATGCTGATTACCGGCGGCGAGCCGACGCTCATCCCCTGGTTGTCCGAACTGGTCGCGCACATCCATCAGGCGGGCATGCGCAGCCGCATCGAAACCAATGGCGTCATTCCGTCGACGGCCGAGTTCTGGCAGGCCTATTCACAGCTGCCAGACGAGTTGTTCATGTCCTTTCATACGCTTCGGCCAGAACGGCTGCCACTGCTCACCGGCCTGGCTGGCACTTTCGCGCGCAAGATCGCGTGTGTTCAGGTCGCGCGGCAGCTGGGCATCGCCGTCATCCTCAATGTGGTGGCGACGTCGGCCAATCTCGATGAGTTGGCTGAGATTCCGCCATTTGTCGCCGAAACCTTTGGCACCGATGTGCAGTTGATGTTCTCGGTGACAGCGCCTTTGCAGCGGGCGTCGGCCAACTTTGCGATCGTGCCGCGGGCCGCCCAGGCCGCTGCGGCCGTGGCGCGGGCCCTGCAGGCGGCCCAGGCCGTCGGACTGCGCGCCGTGGTGCCCGACGTTTGCGGCTTGCCGCGCTGTGTGCTCCCGGCCCACGCCGATGCTTTCGCAGCCCAGGAGCGCAGGGCGGCGTTGACGGACCAGGACCGCCGCGACCTGTCGTCGCCCGACCATGTCAAGGCGCCCGGCTGCGCCGACTGCATGTACGACCCGACCTGCCTGGGCATCTGGCGACAGTACGCGGACACCTACGGGTTTTCTGAGTTCGCCCCGGTGCGGGCAGGGCTGGTTTGACGGCAGCTCGCGCGAAAGCAGTCTTCGTCACGCCTGCTGGTACGGCAATTCGCCCAGAAAATCGGCCTTGCCGAGCGGCACGCCCTGCAAACGCAAAAGCGCGTAGGTCGTGGTCACATGAAAGTAGAAGTTGCCGAGCTGCCGCTGATACAAGTAGGCTTCGGCGCTCAGTTTCTTGCCAGGCGGAAACGGAATCGCGACGTCACGGTCAGGGGGACAAGCCTCAATCGCTGCCAGCGGAACCGTCGCCAGGTAGTCGCGCGTCTTGGCGATGCGCCCGCGCAGTTCGGCCAACGTCGTTTCGGTGTCCTCAAACTTGGGCGCCGCAACTCCGCTCAGATTAGAGGCCGTCGCTTTGGCCACATCGCAAGCAATCTGAATCTGCCGGGGAAACGCCAGCATATCGGGCGCCAGCCGGCTACCCAGAAACGCGTCCGGCGAAAACCCGCGCGCCTGGGCGTTGGCGGCGGCCTTGCTGAGAATGGCGTCCAGGTTGTGCAGCGTCCGATCGAATTGGGCAATGATGTGGCTGTCCACCTTGAACTCCTTGCGAAATCGACGCAATGACTAAACGTCGAGGTTGCGGACCTCCAAGGCCCGCGAAATGATGAAGTCACGGCGGGGCTCGACCGCGTCGCCCATCAAGACCGTGAACGCTGCATCGGCTTCGACCGCATCCTCGACGCGAACCAGCAGAATGGTGCGGCGGGTCAGATCAAGTGTGGTCTCCCACAGCTGTTCGGCGTTCATTTCGCCCAAGCCCTTGAAGCGGTTGAGCGTCACGCCCTTGCTGCCAAACTCGAAAATGCGGTCCAAAATGGCTTCAAAGTCCGCGGCTTCATGGTCGGTTTCACCGCGCGACACCTTGAACGGGCCCTCGCCCAACATGCCCAGGACTTCGGCGCTGCGCTGCTTGAGCAACTTGTAGTCCGCGCCGCCGAGCACGCGGTCGGTGATGTCGGTGGTGCGGGTTACGCCCGCCTGCCGCGTCTTGACCTGCAGCTTTGCGCCGTGCTGCTTGCCGCTCTCGTCGATGGTCGCAGCTTTGTACCAGAATGCCGGATGGCCCATCGACGGGTAGTTGAGCGCCAGCCATTCGCCGATGAGCTGCTTGGTCTCATCGACGTCGCCCTCTGCAAGCATCTCGCTGGTCAGATGTGCGGCCTTGACCAGCGCGGCAATCACCCGCTCATCGGCCGACGCGCCCACCCGCTTGGTCAACCGGTGCATCGTGTTGCGGAACTCGGTGACCTTGCGCACCAGCCGTTGCAAATCGCCGCCCAGCACCGGCCCGGTCAAGCCGTGCACGACCACATCTTCGGTTCCGGCCGCAATCAGGTACTGGTCTTTGGCGGCGTCGTCCAGCAGGTAGG
>CAXRHS010001090.1:0-5429 GCA_964230235.1 Myxococcota bacterium | reverse complement strand
CTTGCGACGGCCACCGCACCCAGACCGTTTCAAAAGTTCCCACTCGAACGCACGCTTCAACCCTTCCGCCCAATTGAGCTTGGATGACGCCGCCTTGGCCGCGGCCTCGTCGCGCACCAATGAACTTGCGTCCTGTGCTTTGACCGCCGCGCTTACCGCGACGCCTTCGGCCGCGTTGTCAGCACCGTCGTCGGCGGCCGGCTTGGTGGGCATCGCCCAGGTCATCGATAGCCGGCCGACACTTGCCGCGCGGCAACCTGAAAACCGGCTCGCGGTCCGCCGTCAGCGCGCCCCGACCAAGACCAGCGAATCCACGCCGCACACGGTGAACTCGCCAGCCTGTTTTGCCTGTGCGCTGGCCCTGACCCTGCTACTGACCCTGACGCTGACCGGCGCAGCCGGCTGACCCTGAAACCAAGCGCTTCGGCCGCTTGCGGTCGGACGCCGAGTCTTCTGCCCCCACCCACGCCCGCTCAGCCGCAAACGCCCCACCCCACCCTACTTCACCTGACACACAATCACCCCATCCTGCGACAGCGTCAGCGCCTTGCTCGTACAGTAGTTCTGGCCGCCAAAGTAGTTGACCTGGTAGCTGACCGAGTTGGCACCGTTGACCGTTATTGCGTCATTGGTCTGCATGCCGTTCAGATAACTGCCGCAGTAGTCGCCACAGCCGCGGTCGAACACCCGCAACAGCTTGCCGACCGGCAGGCCAAAGTTGGCAAAGCCGCTAGCGTTGTTCCACTGGCTGTTGCCGGCGCCCAGGTAGCAGCAGTGCGAATTACAGTAGTAGCTTGTGGTGTTGTACATGTTGGCGCTGGTATAGGCCGAGGCCGAGGCCGCGTTCATGTTCTGGTCAAAGCCGCGGCTCTGGCAGTAGCTGGCATACGACGCATTGTCATTGAACGTGGTGCCCCCCGTCACGAACACGAACGCGAACTGCTTGTTTCCCGAGCTCAGCTTGGCCACCGCATACCCGCCGCCGCAGTTGCCGGCGTTGCAGGTCAGTTGCTGGCCGTTGACCGTCGCGCACACCGTGCCGCAGCCGCCGCAGTTGTTGGCGTCGCTGCCGCCGGTCTGGACCTCGCAGCCGTCGGTCTGCTTGTTCTTGTTGCAGTCGCTGTAGCCGGCGCTGCACCCGCCGTCGCACACGCCTTGCGTGCACTGTTTGGTCACGTGGTTGCTTGAGCACACCAGCCCACAGCCGCCGCAGTTACCGGCGTCGTTGGACTTGACGTTGACCTCGCAGCCGTCGGTTTGCTTGTTGTTGTTGCAGTCGGCCAGACCCGTGTTGCAGGTGCCATTGCACACACCATTGCCACAGGTCGGCGAGCTGATGCCGCCAGAACTGCACACCACGCCACAGCCGCCGCAGTTGCTGGCGCTGGTCTTCAAGTTGACCTCGCAGCCGTCGCTGTCCTTGCCGTTGCAGTCGGCGTGGTCTGGGCCGCACACGCACGCATACGTGCCGACCTTGTTCTGGCAGACCGTGTTCGGCGCGCAGGTGAACTGATTGAGCGCACACTCGTCGACGTCGCTGCAGGTGACGCCATTGCCGGTGTAGCCGGGGTTGCACTGGCAGGCGGTGCCGCCGGTCGCCGCCGTGCACGACGCATTGCCGCCGCAGGCAAACGACCCGGCGCACGCGCCGGCGTTGCAGACGTCGTTGGTGGTACAGCCGTTGTTGTCGTTGCACGCGGCCTTGTTGTTGCTGTAGCCGCAGCCCTTGGCGGCGTCGCAGGCGTCGTCGGTGCACGGGTTGCCGTCGTTGCACGACACGCTATTGCCCGCCTTGCAGCTGCCGCCCGCGCACACATCCCCGACCGTGCAGACGCTGTTGTCGCTGCAGGGCGCGGTGTTGTGCTTGTTGGCGCAGCCGCCGGTGGGCGCGCAGCTGTCGTCGGTGCACAGGTTGCCGTCGTCGCAGTTCTTGGCCGCGCCGGGCACGCAGGCGCCTTTGGCGCAGGCGTCGTTGGTGGTGCACACGTTGTTGTCGCTGCAGTCGGCCGCGTTAGCGGCGTGGGTGCAGCCAGTGCTGCCATCGCAGCCGTCATCGCTGCACGGGTTGCCGTCGTCGCAGTTGAAGGCCTTGCCGGGCGAGCACGCGCCGTCTTTGCAGACGTCGGCCACCGTGCACACCGACCCGTCGCTGCAAGGCATGGTGTTGTTGGTCTTTTGGCAGCCGGCCTTGGGGTCGCACGACTCCGAGGTGCACGGGTTGTTGTCGTCGCAGGCGCTCGGTGCGGCCGGCGTGCAGATGCCGGCTTTGCAGGTGTCGCTCAAGGTGCAGGCGTTGTTGTCGGTACACGGCGCGATGTTGTGCAGGTGCTTGCAGCCAGTAGCCTTGTCGCAGCTGTCGTCCGTGCAAGGGTTGCCGTCGTCGCAGTTGATGGCGGCGCCCGGTTTGCAGGCACCGGCGCTGCAGACGTCGCCGCTCGTGCACACGCTGCCGTCGTCGCAGGGCTGGGTGTTGTCGGCGTGGCCGCAGCCCTTTTTGGCGTCGCAGCTGTCGGCAGTGCAGACCTTGCTGTCGTCGCAGTCGATGGGGCCGCCCGGCGCACACTGGCCGGCCTGGCACGCGTCGCCCTTGGTGCACACGTTGGCGTCGCTGCAGGTGGCCGTGTTGGGCGCGTGCGCGCAGCCGCTGGCCTTGTCGCAGCTGTCGTCGCTGCACGGGTTGCCGTCGTCGCAGTTGGCGGCCTTGCCGGGGGCGCACGCCTTGTCTTTGCACACATCGCCCAAGGTGCACACGCTGCCGTCGTCGCACGGCGCCGCGTTGGCGGTGCTGGCGCAGCCTTGCGCCGGGTCGCACAGGTCGTTGGTGCAGACGTTGCCGTCGTCGCACAGCTTGCCTTTGCCCGGCTTGCACACGCCGGCCTGGCACTGGTCGCCTTCGGTGCACAAGTTGTTGTCGCTGCAAGCCTCGGAGTTGCTGATGGGCACGCAGCCCTTGGCGGCGTCGCATAGCTCCGTGGTGCAGGGGTTGCCGTCGTCGCAGGTCTTGGGCTTGCCAGGCGCGCACTTGCCGGCCGCGCAAGCGTCGCCCTCGCTGCACAGGTTGTTGTCGTCGCAAGGCGCGGTGTTGTTGACGGCCGTGCAGCCTTTGGCCGGGTCGCACAAGTCGGTGGTGCACGGGTTGCTGTCCTCGCAGGTCTTGGCCTTGCCCGGCACGCACGCCCCTGCCGAGCACGCATCGCCATCGGTACACTGGCTGTTGTCGTTGCACGGCGCGGTGTTGGGGGTGAACACGCAGCCCGCCTTGGCGTCGCAGCTGTCGTCGGTGCACGGGTTGCCATCGGCGCAAGCCATGGACTTGCCAGCCGTGCATTGCCCGCCGGCGCACAGGTCGCCAATGGTGCAGGCGCTGCCGTCGTCGCACGCGGCGCTGTTGGGCAGCGAAGCGCAGCCGGTCTTGGCGTCGCAGGTCTCGGTGGTGCACGGGTTCTTGTCGTCGCACGGCGCCGGCTTGTCGGGCGTGCAGATGCCGCCTTTGCAGGCGTCGCCGGTGGTGCAGTTGCTGCCATCGTCGCAGCTGGCGGTGTTGGGCGTGAACACGCAACCGGCCTTGGCATCGCAAGCGTCGTCGGTGCACGGGTTGCCGTCGCTGCACGGCAGCTTGCCGCCGCCGGCGCAGGCGCCCGCTTTGCAGGTGTCGGCGGTCGTGCACAGGTCGCCGTCGCTGCACGGCAAGCTGTTGTCGACAAAAGTGCAGCCGGTCTTGGCGGCACAGGCGTCGGTGGTGCAGGGGTTGCTGTCGTCGCAAGGTGTCGTCGCGCCCGGCAGGCACACGCCGAGCTTGCAGGCGTCGCCCACCGTGCACAGGCTGTCGTCGCTGCACGCAGCCGCGTCGTCCGCTGCAACCGTGCAGCCCTTGGCCAGGTCGCAGCCGTCGCTGGTGCACGGGTTCTTGTCGTCGCAGGCAATGGCCTTGCCGACGCAACTGCCGTCGCTGCACGCATCGCCGCTGGTACACGCGCTGTTGTCGTTGCAGGGGCCGCTTTTGGGCGGATGCTGGCACTCGGCACCGCCCGCGCAATTGTCATAGTTGCAGGGGTTGCCGTCGTCGCACAGGCCGGCGCCGGGCTCGTCGGTCTGGCCGTCGCAGTCGTCGTCTTTGAGATTGCAGGCCTCGGCTTTGGCGCCGGGCGCGTCGCAGGCTGAAAGGCCGCTTGCCGAACACGCGCGCTTGCCGAGGCAAGTGCCGACCACGCTGGCGTTGCTGCACGAGGTCGACAGGCCCAATTGCTTGGCCCGCGCGTCGCACTCGCACACCAGATCCTGCTTGACGCATTGGCTGGCCTTGACGCCGCCCAGGCTGACTTTCTCCTGGCACGCGTAGCCGCTGCCGCACTTGCCGCCCTCGCCGCACGGTACGCCGCAGAAGTTGCCCAGATGCGATCCGCTGGGGTCGCTGTAGGGCACGCAGCGGTTGTTGGCGCCGCCAATCACATTGTTGCAGTCGCTGTCGGCGTTGCACGGCTCGCACAGCCGCGGGTTGGCGGGGGCGCAGATGTTCTGCACGTCGCCGCTGGCGCCGGTCACAGCCACGCAGCCAAAGCCGTCGGGGCAGTTGGCGACGCACAAGGCCGCGCACTGCTTGGCCGCGCCGACCTCGATGCACGCACCCGAGTTGCAGGTCGCGTTGCCGGTGCAGGCGCAGCCGGCTTCGCCGCAGCCGCCGTCGTTGGGTGCAGTTTCGGCTGCGGTCTCGGGGACCACATCGGGGATGCTCAGCTCGGCGGTGGCGGTATCGACGCGCGAGGCGAGGTCGCTCTCCACATCGAAGAGGGAGCGGGCGGTGTCGGCCTCGGTGGTGTCGGGCGCGGTGGCAGCATCTTCGGGTTCGGGAGCGGCGCCTTCGCAGGCGGCGAGCAGAGCGGCACACAGGGTCGCACCCGCGACGCAACGGAACAGGGTCATCTTGGTCCTCAGGCGGGAGCAGCAGGTGCGCCCGCGAAGCGTGCAGCATGCCCAAGGGCAGCGGGTGCGCGCAACCGGCGTGCGCGGGTGGGATTGTCAGGCGGCCGAGTCGTCACCCTGGGCTAGTGCTCAATGGGTGCCGCGGTCGTTGCCGCCACCGCCCGCACCTGCCGCGCCCGGTGCGTCGTCGACGCCTGATCCGCCGCCTGGGTCCGCCCCACCGCCACCAACCGCAGCGCCCCCTTGGCAGGCACCAGCGCATAGTCGCGCTCCAGCGCGTCGCGGGCTTGTGCCACATCCACGCCCAGCGCCTGCGTCAAGCCACCAAACACCACCGAAAACAGGCGCTCTTGCGCAATCGCATGGGTCTGCCCGATGTTTTCCGCCACCCAATCGGCAAACACCAGCAGCCGCGCGAACGGCGCCTGCCCCAGCAGCACCGCGCGAGCGTTGGGAAACCGCCCGGAGTTGCCGACCAGATCCCACAGCCGCGCGACCCGACCGACCCG
>CAXRHS010001089.1:0-4505 GCA_964230235.1 Myxococcota bacterium | reverse complement strand
GCGGCTGAAGCCGCGGCCTGACTGTGTAAAGCCTTGCCTGCGCAAGGCTAAGTAATGAAACACAAAGTCCCAGCCCGGCGCAGGCCGGGCTGGGTATCCTAAGCCTGCGGCTTCAGCCGCCGGGTTCAACACGAACACCATGAAGTTACACGAGTTGTGCGCAGCGGGCGGCGGACCCCAATCCGTGAACCGCACCCAACACTGACCCCCTCGGCGCCACTAAAATTGACCCCCTCAATCGGCCATGTCGGGGATCGCTTCAGGCGCACGTTACATGCGCTGGCGACGACTCAATTGAGGTTGCCGAGTGGGGGAGTCGCAAGCTACCGGGACGAAAGGCGCAGGACGTATTGCCGTTACCGTCGCGGTCTGTTAGACTTCAAACTGAGTTTTGGCCATGGCTAATTCTCAGTTCACTCCAAAGTGGCCAGACCGATGACGACCCACGACGCCCGCTACCTGCAAGGTCCGATTGCCGGCGACGCGTTGGCCAGCGGCAAGATGGCGTTCATCTCCGGCCCGCGACAGGTCGGCAAAACCACCCTTGGGCGCGGCCTGTTGACGACGGCAGGTAACTATTTCAGTTGGGACGACGGCCGCTTTCGTCTGGCGTGGGCAACAGATGCGGTAGCTGCGGTGGCGGCACGGGGCCCTGGCGCAGTCCTCCTGGATGAAATCCACAAAGATCCGCACTGGAAAGACCGCCTCAAGGGCTTGTACGACGTTCGCGGCGCCGAACTGCCGATTATCGTCACCGGCAGTGCTCGGCTGGATGTCTTTCGGCGCGGCGGCGACAGCATGCTTGGCCGCTACCTGCCGTACCGCTTGTACCCATTCACGGTCGGCGAAAGCGCGGCCCCACCTACGCCTGACGACCTGCGCATCGGCGCGAACCCGGCGTACTCGTGGCCAGACCTTCTGCGGCTGGGCGGCTTTCCCGAACCGTTGCTTGGCGGCAGCGAGGGGCGCGCCCGGCGGTGGTCGCGCCTGCGCATCGAGCGCCTGGTCGCTGAGGACGTTCGCGACCTGCGCAATGTGCGCGACCTGCGCAGTCTGCGGCAGCTGACCGACCTGCTGCCGAGCCGGGTCGGGTCTCTGCTCTCCGTCAACGCGCTGGCCGAAGTGCTACAGGTGTCGTTCGCGACCGTTCGCGACTGGCTGGCCGTGCTCGGCGAGTTGTACCACTGCTTCGAACTGCGCCCTTGGCAACCCAAAGTGGCGCGGGCGCTACAACAGGCTACCAAACTCTACCTGTACGACCCGCTGCCCGTCTCCGACCTGGCGCTGAGGCGCGAAAACCTGGTCGCGCTGCACTTGCGCAAAGCGGCGCACTACTGGACCGATCTCGCCATCGCAGAGTGCGAACTGTGGTTTGTGCGCACCAAAGATGGCGCCGAGGTGGACTTTCTGCTCACCCGCGAGGGTTTGCCGTGGATGCTAGTGGAGTGCAAGTCCGGCGATACCGCGCCCGCGAAACCCTTGATTGAGTATGGCCACGCGTTGGGCGTACCGCACCGCGTGCAGTTGGTCGATGTGGACGGGTACGACCGGTTGTATCCGGAACACGGGGTACGGGTGGTGTCGTATTCGCGGTTTTTGGCGGGGTTGCCGTAAGGGCCGCTGCGGTTAGAGGGTGTTTACCGCGGCACACTCACGCCAAGACCTGGCTGACGTCGTCAGTTAGAAACTGCTCCAACGCCATGCCGCCGGTGCCAATAACGAACCCCTTGGCCCTTGGCCTGGGGATGGCGACGCAAAAACGCATCTTGCCCACCTGGCGGGGGCCCAACACCACGTGCATCAGGTGCGGTAGTTGGGTCACAGCGCGGCTCAGGTCGGCGACGAGTTTGCGTTGAAAGTACTTGGGCATATTGTGGTTTGCTAGAATGGCACAGCGCCTGCGTTATTTTACGCAGTGAGTGCGTAGAATCAACCTATGGATGCGCTGGGTATCGTGGAACGACTGGCGTCAGAATGCGACTTCGGTGTGCTACCAATGCGAAATGTCCGCGACCAGGTCCAGCACCAGGTCATCGAACGGCACCTCGCTTGGCCGTGCCGGCCGAGGCTCCCCTGCCGCACGCCAGTTAGTGGGCCGCTCAAGCCAGGTGTCGCAAAGCGAGCAGAAGCGGCTATCAAAGCCAACGATGTCGCCCGAGTCTGCATAGGTCGAGTACCAGGTGTCCGGCGCGCCGCAGGCCGGGCACGCGTCGTTGGTCATGCAGTGGATGCCGTGGCGCGGACCGCTGCCAAACGTGGGCCGCAGGCCATCTGGCCAGTTCTGCGCCAGCGCACGGCGTTTTGCCCGGGCGCGATCGCGTTGGCGGCAACGGTCGAGAAAGGCCACCAACGCGCCGTCGGGGTCCGTTGCGCTGCCGCGCTCCCAAAGCCATAGCAAGGATTCTTCTTCGTAGAGAAATTCGTCGTTGTCGAAGCTGTCCATGGAGCCTCCCTGGGCAGGCGTAAAGGCCTGGGTTTGTGGAGGCTTTTGCCGGTCGGGTCGGGTCAGCGCCGGGTGAAGGCGCGGGTCAGGACGGTACAAGGTCGCGGCAGCGGGTTGTCAAAGAACGACCGCGGCCACACGGGCGCGGCGGGCCGCTGGACAACGCAGTCCTGCGGCGCGATGGGTGTCGCCGACGCGCAGTCGGCAAGCACAGGGCTGGTGTTTTGTCGGGGTTGACGCGCCCCGCACGGCTGGCTGAATGGACCCGGTAGGCAAAAGCGTGCCATGCGCAGACGACGTGTCTGCGGGGGCCAAGTCGGTGCCAGCGTGGGGCTAGGTCATGGGCGGCAGGATACGGTTGGCCGGCGGGGTGTCAAGCTTCGATACCCCAGACGTCAACAGGCGCACGGCGATTGGTCGGCTTGTGGCGCGGCCACGGCAGGGGCCAATTCGCCACCCGCCGCGACCACACCCTGATCCCTTACGCGTACCCAATGCTCTCCAACCCGCGCGACTCGGGATTGCCGACTTCGATCTCCATCGCGGTGTAGGCCGACAGGCCGGTACCGGCGGGGATGAGCCGGCCCATGATCACGTTCTCTTTGAGACCGTGCAGGTAGTCGCGCTTGCCCGACAGGCTCGCCTCGGTCAGCACCTTGGTGGTCTCCTGGAATGACGAGGCCGAAATGAAGCTCTCGGTCGACAGCGACGCCTTGGTGATGCCAAGCAGCAGCGGTTCGCCCGACGCCGGCTTGCCGCCTTCGCCCATGACCCGCTGATTCTCCTCGTCAAACTTGTGCTTGAGCACCTGCTGGTCGACCATGAACTGGGTCGAACCGGTCTTGGTCACGCGCACCCAGCGCAGCATCTGGCGCACCACCGATTCGATGTGCTTGTCGTTGATGCGCACACCTTGCAGGCGGTAGACCTCCTGGATCTCGTTGACCAGGTAGTCGGCGAGCGCCTCGACGCCGAGCACGTGCAAGATGTCGTGCGGGTTGAGCGGCCCGTCCATCAGCGGATCGCCGGCGCGCACGCGGTCGCCATCGGCCACCGTGGCGTGCTTGCCCTTGGGCATGACGTATTCGCGCTTCTGGCCGACTTCGGGGTTGACGAAGATCTGCTGCTTGCCCTTGACGATCTTGCCGAATTCGACGATGCCGTCGACCTCGGCCATGACCGCGTGGTCCTTGGGCTTGCGCGCTTCGAACAGTTCCGCCACCCGCGGCAGACCGCCGATGATGTCCTTGTTCTTGGCGGTGTCGCGCGCGATACGCGCCAGCACTTCACCCGGCTTGACCGGCTGACCATCGGTGACAATCAGGTTCGAGCCCACCGGCAGCGGAATCTCGGCCAGCACCTCGCCGCCCTTGTCGACCACCGCGACGCGCGGCCGCAGGTTCTGGTCCTTGGTGTCGATGATGAACTTCTGGGTCATCATCGTGGCTTCGTCGACCTGATCCTTGACGGTCAGGCCTTCTTCGATGTCCTTGAAGCGCGCGAAGCCGCCGACGCGCGACAGCACCGGGGTGTGCGCAGCATTCCACTCGGCCAGCAGGTCATTCTTGCGCACCGCGGTACCGTCCTTGACCTTGACCCGCGCGCCGGCCTGAATCGCGAACGACGGGCAGCGGTCGTCGGGCACGCCCGGCAGCGTCAGCAGCAGGTGACCGCGGGCCACCGCGACGTAGCCGCCGTTGTCGCCCGGGTCGACGGTCGCGAGATCCCGGTACTTGACCGTGCCGTCGACGGTGGCCTTGTGCTGCGGCAAGTCGCGGGCGGTCGAGGCCGCGCCACCGACGTGAAAGGTGCGCATGGTCAGCTGGGTGCCCGGCTCGCCGATCGACTGGGCGGCGATGACGCCCACGGCTTCGCCGATGTTGACCATCTTGCCGCGCGCCAGATCGCGGCCGTAGCACAGCACGCAGATGCCGGTCTGGCTGCGGCAGGTCAGCACCGAGCGGATCTTGACCTTGCGGATGTGCGCAGCTTCGATGCGCGTGACCGCGGCCTCGTCGATGACCTGATCGGCGTCGACCAGCAGTTCACCCTTGCCGTCCTC
>CAXRHS010001088.1:0-2030 GCA_964230235.1 Myxococcota bacterium | reverse complement strand
GGACCCCATGGCGCGATCGTTCGCCCGCCAGGGTCAGCGGCCAATGGCCTTGTAGTAGCGCTCCAGCCGCTCTTTGTACCCAGGCGGCGCACGTCCTTGCATCGCCCGCAGCAGCTGCTGGCGGTAGCGCTCGCCTTCCTGGTTGGCGCCGTCGCTGCGCAGATCGACCGGGGCGTTGCTCGCGTCCATGCCCACGCCGTCTTCTTTGGGCGCGCGATTGGCGTTGCCGGGGCCGCCTTGCAGCATTTCTTGCGCGCGTTCCAGCGCCGACAGCGCCTCGGCGGTCTGATCAAACGCGCGGGCGGCGTCGCTGCGGCGCAGGCTGTCCTCTGCGCTGCGCATGGTCTCTGCCGCGTGCTCCAGCCGTTCGCCGACCTGCCTTTGCAAGGCTGGCTGTGCATCGCCCGACTCACCTAGCTTCTTGCGCAGTCGATCCATGGCCAGGCGAACGCGGGCTTGTTGCTGCGCCAGCTGGTCCATGCGCGCCACGGTGCCGGGTCTGAGCAACTCAGTCGGCTCGGGCAAGGCTTCGCGCAACTTCTGCATCGCGCGGTTCAACTTGTCGTAGGCCCCGTCCAGGCGGCGGTTGTCGGCAGCGGCCTTGGCCATTTCGTGCAGGTCTTCCTCGGCTTGCAGCGCGCGCTTGACGCCGGCCATGCCGTCCTGGGCCTCGGCGATGCGCTGCAAGGCGGCGTCGGCGTGGCCCTTGTCCAAGGCGTCGATGGCGGCGTCGAGCGCCTGGCGCACCTCACCGAGCCCCGCCTGGCGGCGGCCGGCGGCCGACACCAGCCGGCCTGCGCGGATCGACTCGCGCACTTCGCGCAACAGATCAGCCACTTGCGGCAACGCCTGATCGCGCATCTTGCGAAAGTACTCCTCTTGGCCATGGGCCTGCTCTTCGGCAGGGGCGCGCAGGTCATCGCGCAGCTTGCCTTGGGCGTCCTGGGCGCGCGCAATGCCGCGGCGCAGTTGCTGCACCAGCGCATCCAAGGCGACGTCTTCGGCGGTGCGGTCGGCGCGGCCGGCGGTGGCGCTGGCCATCTGGTCGCGCATTTGCCGCATGCGCTCCAAGGCTTCGCGCACCTTGCCCTCGCGTAACAGGTGCCGCACATCGCCCAGCGCCGTCCGCTGGTCCTGTAGCGCGCGCTGCGTGCCGCTGGCGCCGAGCGCCCGGGCGTTCAGGTGTTCGAACGGCACCAGCTTGGCCGACTCACTGGCGGTTGCCGCCACCCGCTCCAGTTGCTGTTCCAGGGCATCGAGCAAGCGCTCGGCCTCGGCGGTCAGCGGCTTGCTGTCCTTTTCGGCCAGCTTTTCCAAGGCGCCGACCAGTTGCTCGCTCACTTGCGCCAATTGGCGGCTGTCGCGCGCCAGCATCGCCTCAAGCTCGTCGCCGACCAGATCCGCCAGCGCCGCCACGGTTGCCTCCTGACGGTCGATGACCAGGGCGTGGTGGCGTTGGATGGCGTACAGTTCGCGGGTCTCGTCCAGGCTGCCGCCGGCCCGCCGGTCGGCCACTGAGCGCTGCACCGCGCGGGCCTCGTCGCCCAGGACCTCCGCAAGCGAACGCTCGATGGCCTCCAAGTCCGGCAGCGAGCGGCCTTTGGCCTGGGCATCGTCCGCTAGCAGCAGCCGAGCGGCCTTCAGGTCCTCCATCGCGCGCGCCTCCGCGGTCTGAAACGCGGTAAGCGCCCGCGTCGCGGCGGCCAGATCGGTTTTTTGCTGCGAGGGATCCTTTTCCAGGCGATCGGCCAGCCGCAAAGCCCAGGTGTCGGCCAGCTGGCGCAGCTGGTCGATGGTGCGCGCGTGGTGGCGATCGGCCGAGAACATCCGCACCCGCAAGCGGTCGCTGGTCCCCTTGCGCGCGCCGTCAAACGGGTTGGTGTCCGAGGCTTCCAGTTGGATTTGCGCCACTTCGCCGGGTCGCAGTTGCAGCGAATCGACCGCCAGCGCCTCGCGCACTTCATGGCGGACGCTGCCGTGCACGACGGTCACCGGCCGGCGATCCAGCCCCCCTGGCGGCCGGGTCACTG
>CAXRHS010001087.1:0-2301 GCA_964230235.1 Myxococcota bacterium | reverse complement strand
CACGGCGATTGCGGACCTGGAGCTGGCGTTCCTGCACGACGGCGTGCCGACCCGCCAGATGCGCGCGGAGTGGACCGACCCGTTGCCGTCGCCCAACCCGGACCTGCCGCTGGCCGTCGCACCGATGCTGTTGCAGCTGCTGGCCAGCCCCAACATCTGCAGCCGCGAGGCGGTGGTGCGCCTGTATGACCACGAGGTCAAGGGCAAGACCATCGTCAAGCCGCTGATGGGTCCGAGCGGGCTGGGTCCGCAGGACGCGGCGGTGGTGCGGGCGGGCTTTGACGGCTGGCATGGCCTGGCGGTTGCAAGTGGCATCTGCCCCAAGTTTGGCGACCTGGACCCCTACGCCATGGCCGCGGGCGCGTTTGACGAGGCGGTCCGGTCGCTGGTCAGCGTTGGCGCGCGGCTGCCGGTGCCGGGCGAAGCACCTTCGTGGTCCGGTTGCGACAACTTTTGCGTGCCAAACAGCGCATTCGATGCGGTGGCCAATCCGGACGGCGCGCACAAACTGGGCAAGCTGGTGCGGATGTGCGAGGCGCTCTACGACTGCGCCGTGTTCTTCGACGTGCCGATGACCTCGGGCAAAGACTCGATGAAGAACGACTTTGTCTCCGAAGGACACAAGATCTCGGTGCCGCCGACCGTGCTGTTTACGCTGGTCGCGCGCATGCCGGACGTTCGCCGGGCCGTGACCAGTGAGTGGAAGGCAGCGGGCGATGTCATCTACGTGGTGGGGGCCACGCACGATGAGCTCGGCGGCTCGGAGTGGCTGCGCGTGTGCGGTGGACCCACCTTCGACGGCTGTGGCACTGTACCCCAAGTCCGCTTGGACGACGCACTGCGGGTCTACAGCAAGATGATGGCCGCCCATGCCGCCGGCCTGCTGGCGTCGAGCCACGACCTCTCGGATGGTGGGTTGCTGGTTGCATTGGCAGAATGTGCCATCGGCTCGGGCCTCGGCGCCGAACTGGATATTTATCAATTGACAAATGACATGCCACGCGCGGCGGTGCTTTTCGGCGAGAGCCACAGCCGACTTGCCGTCAGCGTCGCCCCTAGCGACTGCGCAGCATTCGAGGCCATTTTCGGCAGCGACGCCAACAGAATCGGCGAGGTCGCGACGTCGACCGAATTTCGGGTTCGCACCGGCGCTGACCTATTGTGCGAACTGCGTGTCGCGGACCTGACCGCCGCCTGGCAAACGCCGCTATGGTAGAGGGCCCGATGGTTCGCGTGCTGGTCCTGCGGGGGCTGGGCTTCAACTGCGAAGAGGAGTCTGCGGCAGCCTGGCGGCTGGCCGGCGCGGAGCCGGTTGTCGCGCACGCAGGCGACTGGCTGAGCGGCCGTGTACGCCTCGATGGCTTTGCCATCCTGCACTTGCCGGGCGGTTTCTCGTATGGCGATGACCTCGGCTCCGGCCAGGTTTTTGCCAATCGCATTCGCCTGGGCCGCTTGGACGACGGCACGCGGGTGCTGGACACGATTGCGGCCTTTTTGAGGCGCGGCGGCCGCATCATCGGCATCTGCAATGGCTTTCAGATCCTGGTGCGCGCCGGGTTGGTGCCCAATCTGGGCGGCCAGTTTGTCCAGCAGGTCGCACTCGCGGCCAACCTGTGCGGGCACTTTGTCGACCGCTGGGTGCGGTGCCGGACGGTCGGCCTGAGCACAGCAAGCCTAGGGGAACGCGAACTGGACCTGCCGGTGCGCCATGGCGAAGGTCGGCTGGTGTTTGGCAGCCCGGAACTGCGCGACCTTTGTCAGGAAAATGGCCTCATCGGCTTGCAATACGTGGACGCCGAGGGTGGTCCCGCCACGACCGAACCGGCCAACCCCAATGGGGCGGAGTTGGCGGCGGCGGGCCTGTGGAGCGAAGACGGGCTGGTGTTCGGGATGATGCCGCACCCAGAGGCTTACTTGACGTTTGTCAACCACCCGGACTGGGGCGGGCGACGGCGGCGCGGCCAAGACGCCGATGAGGCGACGCAAACGGGCCAGGCGTTCTTCCGGGCGTGGGTCGCGGCGGCAAGGGGGCAGCGGTGAGCGCAATGTCAGCGAGTTGCCTGACCCCGCCTGCCAATGGCGGTCGCTGTGGGGTGCATTGCCACTGCATGGGTCCTTGGCAGGCGGACGAGGACGTCCGCGGTCCCAGCAAGGGCCGGCCGCGCGAATACTTGGAGCGGGGCAGGCCGGCCCGCGGTAGAAGCAACCTGCGACTCGGCACGATGACAGCCGCCAACCGCTACCCTTGGAGTGCCTGAATGCCCACCCGCCCCCTGCCCATTCGGCGCGCCCTGCTGTCGG
>CAXRHS010001086.1:0-3658 GCA_964230235.1 Myxococcota bacterium | reverse complement strand
ACAGCCATGCGCTGGCAGAAGGGCTGGGCATGGCGGCGCCGGTGTGGGTCAAGGACGAAACCAACCACGTGTCTGGGTCGCACAAGGCGCGCCACTTGTTTGGCGTGCTGCTTGGACTTGAGGTTTTGCGGGGCAATCGGGCACCGGGGCGCATGCCGCCGCTCGCCATCGCCAGCTGTGGCAATGCAGCGCTAGCGGCGGCGGTGCTAGCGGCGGCAGCGGGTCGGCGGCTGTGGGTGTTTTTGCCGCCCGACGCCCACCCGCGGGTTGTGGCGCGCTTGCGCGAACTCGGTGCCAAGATCCACACCTGCCGCCGCGGCCCGGGAGAGCTTGGCGACCCGACGGTGCGGCGCTTTCAGCAAGTAGTGGCCGACGGCGCGGTGCCCTTTGCGTGTCAGGGCAGCGAGAACGGCCACGCCATCGAAGGGGGCGAGACTCTGGGGTGGGAGTTGGCTACCGCGGTCGCCAAGCGCAAGCAAGGGGCGCTCGACCGGGTGTTCGTGCAGGTGGGCGGCGGCGCACTGTGCAGCGCAGTCGCGCGCAGCCTTGCACAAGCGGCCGGGGCAGGAATCTTGGGCAAAACTCCACGCATCCATCCGGTCCAGACGCGGGCCTGTCATCCGCTGGCGCGCGCCTACGAGGCGGTCGCGCAGGCCGTCGACCGCGCGCTGCAGTTCCATCTCGGCGCGCCCCCCGAGGGCGACCTGTCGGCCGCGGCCATTGCTTTTCGCGACGCGCGCGCACAGCGGCTGGCAACTGTCTGGACGACGCCGACTGCCGCAGCGGTGTTTGAGCAGGCGTTGCGCACGCGCGCGCTTGCCATGTCTGCCTGGCCCAGCCCAGGCCACAGCATCGCCCACGGCATCCTCGACGACGAAACCTACGATTGGGCCGCCTGCCTGCGCGGCGTGTTCGCCAGTGGCGGGTATCCGGTGGTGGTCAGCGAGGCGCACCTCGCGCAGGCCAATTGGCTGGCGGAATCGGCGACCGGCATCGCAGCGGATGCGACCGGATCGGCGGGGTTGGCGGGGCTGCTGGCCCTGCGCCTGGGCGGTGCCGATGCGGCGGTCGGGCCGCGTGAGGGCGTGGCCGTGCTCTTGACCGGGGGGCGGCGTTAGACACCCCCCCTTTGTTCAGATCGCTGATATTGCTTGACTTTTATCTGCCGCCGTGATCTGCGGGCTGCTGCACGACATCGCGGCTTGCCAAGGCCGGCGGCCTGGGCGCTGACGCCAGGATTGCCACGGCCGCTGCGCAGCGGTGCTCTGGGGGGGATACATTCGGATGGGGGCACATTCAGGCCGTTGAAAAGACGCGATTTTCTCGGACAGCACAGATCGCGCTCGCACGGGCCGGACCCGCAAACGGAAGGGGGCTTTGTTCATATCATTGATATTGCAGCCATTTTTTGATTGCGCGTGCAGCGACGGCTACATCAGGCGTGCCATCACCGTCTGCATCGCCGCTCGGTCTTGTGCCGTCCAGTGCGCGATGTCGAGCACGACGACCGTGCCGCCGCCTTGCGCAGGGACCGCCTGCAAGACCTTGACGGCAAAACGATGCCGGGTGCCGTCGCGGTCGCGCCACAGCAGTTCGCCCGCGGTCTGCAGCGCCGGCGCCGTGCCATGAAAGGAAAGCAATAGATTGCTGCCGCCTGGATCGTACTCGATGGACTGCCGCATCAGTGGCAGCCCGCAGTAGGTCAGGGTCGCCAGAAACAGCGCGGTGGCCTCGCAGTGGCGCTGCGGCGGCTGCGGGTGGGCGGTCGGCAGGTCGACGGGCATCTCTGCTGGCAGACCGCGCGAGTCGAGCCGACACACCGGTGGTGTCTCGCGCCGGCGCTTGCCGCGCAGGCGGTTGGCTGCGACCGCAGCGGCGACTTCAGGTTCAATCGAGACGGTCTCGGCATGGCGCGCCAGCACCTCGGGCGCCGAGTCGACCAGCACGCGGGTGCGCGGCTGCGGTTCGGCCGCGGACTCGTCGGGCGGCGGAGTCGACGGCGCAGCAGCAACGGTCGGCATGCCCGCAACGGTGCGCGCCTCGGACTTTGCCTTGGCTGCCGGTGGCGGTTCGGATGCCGGCATGGTCGCGGCGTTGGTCACCGTTGCGCTCTCGGCCGGCCGAAACATCGGCGTCGTGGTCATGCGCTTGGTGGGGCTGCGCGGCTGTGGGGCATCGGTTGGCTGTGCGTCTACGTGTTCGCCAGTCGGCAACGCGGAAGGTCGACTAATCACGCGCAGTGCTGGCATTCGGGTTACAGCCGCCGCGACACCGGCCCGGGTTTGGGGCGTGGGCTCACTGGCACCAGGCATCGCAGGACTGATCGGCAGCGCTACGGCCAGCGTAGCGGCGGCCAGTTCCGTGGACGGCAGCGGCACGCCCGAGGTGCGCCAGGCCGGCTCGCGCTCCTGCCAGGCCGCGTCGCTATCCTGCTCCGCCTCAAGCGTGCGGCAAGCGCTGGCCTCCGCTTGGGTCAAATGGCGCTGCCAGTTCTGCAACGCAGCCCCAAGCACCGCAAGGTGCTCGCTCCGCTGGGTCAGCACGGCCTGCCGCGCATCCGCCGCCGCGGCCAGATGGGCGCGCGGCTCCGAGGCCTCGACCACCGCCGCCGCTTGCTCCGACGCGGATGTGCCAGACGCCCCGACCGGCCGTTGCCGCAGCCGCAGCGCCTGCTGACGGTCGCGCAGCGCGAGCAACTGGGCGTCAACCATTGCGTGCCGGTAGCGCAGTTGGGTCTCCAACCGCAGCAGCCCCGCCTCGCAAGCATCGAGTTCGGCCTCTTGCAGGCGGGCGACGTCGATGTCGTGCCGCTGGCTGCTCATTGGGGCCACCACCTTGCTGGTTGCGTTCGCGACAGCCGGCTTTGGGCGAGCGGGCGTTGCGATGGCATTGTCGGCCGATGCGGCGCAGCGTTCGCGTCTGCGGTGGCGCTCACGACCGCGGCATCCGCTCAATCCGCGCGCGGTAGGCGCGCAGTTGGGCGCTATCAGGGTGGCGCTTGCACAGCTCGTCGAGCAACGCTACCGCTGAATCGTAAAAGCCCCGCTCGATAAAGAACTCAAGCGTGTTAATATCTTGGGTCATGTCGCGCACGGCGGTTGGCAACTCGCTGACCGTGCCAACGCGGCGGGCAAGCCGCGGCCTGGGCAACGAATTGCTGCGCTGGCGCGCGCTGACCACCGGCTGTGCCGCGCTTGACGCCAGAGCTGGCTGCGCGGCGCTGGCAGACTGGGCGGGCGGACGGGCGGGCATTGGCGGTGGCCCACCGGCGGTCATCTTGAGCTGGGGAGCCGGCGCGCGCGCAGGTGCTGGCGCTTCCAACGGCGCTGCAGCCTCGACCAGCGTGCGGTCTTCGACCTCAAAGCCCGCTTCGTCGTCGCCGGGCCACTCGTCGCTGTCGTCGTCGTCTGAGTGATGGAGCGTCGCGGCCAGCGCATCCAGCGCCGGAATCGCCGCGGCCCGACCCGTCGCCGTTGCGGTAGCGGGCGGTCCCCATGAACCGCCAGCGTCGCCGCGCGCCGATGCTGCGGGTGCGGGCGCCACTGGAGCGGCCGCGACCGCCTGGCGCGCTCCGCCCAAGCCTGGCTGTGGGGCAACCGGCCGCGCAGTGATCGCCTCAGACGGATCGCCTGCGCGGGCCTGGGCAGCGGTCGCCACC
>CAXRHS010001085.1:0-3525 GCA_964230235.1 Myxococcota bacterium | reverse complement strand
GCTGGTGCGGGCGCGGGTGCTGCAAATCGTGCACGGCAAGGGCGCCGAAAAAACGCTGCTGGTGCGCGCGCTCGACCCCAAGGGCTACCGCGAGACAGGCACGTTTCAGGTGCACTGCAAGCGCGTCGTGCTCGCGGCAGGACCGGCGGGCACCGTGTCGATCTTGCGCGCGTCGGGCCTGGGCAACGGCTGGCTGGGGCGCGGCCTTTCGCTGCAGCCGCAAGTGGCGGTGGTCGCGCAGTTCAAAGAGCGGGTCAACGCTTTTGATGGCATCCCGCAGAGTTACGCAGTCACAGCCTTTGAGCGCAACGACGAGACCCGCGGTCTGCACGGCTACCGCATCGAGGGCATTTTCGGCACGCCCGGTATCTTAGGGTCGCTGGTGACGCAGGCGGGCGTAGCTGGCAAACAGGCGATGGCGGCGCTACCGCAGGTGGCGGCGTGCCTGGTACTGGTGCCCGACGACCCGGTCGGCGAAATCACGGCGCCCTGGTCGGGCGGGCGACGCATCGACTACACCCTGACCACCGAGTGGAAGACTCGTGCCCGCGAGGCAGTGCGAACGGCGATGCGCTGTTACCTCGCCGCCGGGGCGACCCAAGTGCTGGTGGCTAGTGCGCCGCCAATTGTGGTCAAAAGCGAGCGCGACCTGGCGCTGGTCGACGGGTTGTCGTTTGGCCCGGCGACGATTGGCTTGATTTCGGCGCACCAGCAGGGCGGAACACGGGTGGCGGTGAACGAGGACAAAGGCGTGTGCGCACCCGATGGGCAAGTGTGGGGCGCGCCGGGCGTGTATGTGTGCGATGGTGGGGTGTTTGCGAGCACGAGTTCGACCCACACGATGGCGCCGATCTTGACCGTGGGGCACGCGCTGGCGGCGCGGTGGGTGGCGGGGTGGAAGGCGTGAGTGCTGCGCCAGGATTAGGGCCTGTAAAATAATAACTCAGTCGACCTCGACAGGAGGCGGAGCGGCGAGTCGACTTGCAAAGTCGCGAGCTTGCGACCCATTGAGCAAGCAATGGGCCCACGTAGAAAATCGATTAGATTTCTTACGGGCCCTTACAGCTGCACCGAGTACAAGATCCGCCAGTGCAAAGTCACAAAGACCTGGCCTACATGCCAGATCGAGCCGCGGTCAAAGGCCCCCGCCTCAAACACCGGGCCACCCAGCTTTTGGGGCAGATACAGCTGCGACGCCCAGCCCACCGCCACCAGAAAAGCGTCTGGCAGCACAGGTATTTCCCACCGCAACATCAAGTCCAGGCCCGGCCGCACGAACACCATCGAACCGCCGGGCAACACCGCGCTGTCGCCGTGCAGGTACGCCGCGGTCAGCAGCAGGCCGGCGCCCAAATCGAGCCGCGACCCGCCCTTGGCCAGCGGAATGCCCACGCCCATCGGCCGCCAGGTCACGCCGTACACCCCCACGTCTTTGATACGCGGCGCAATCCACAGGCTGTCGGGGATGAACATGCTCGGGCGGTAGCGCACTTCTTCCATGCGCGCGGCCATCGCCCGGTATTTGGGCGGCACGCGGTCGGCGTGGTCCTGGATGAACTGGCGGTCGAGCACCGCCGCCAGCGACAACTTGAGGCCCGAATGCAGCGGTTGGTTGTCGCCCAATGGCCCCGTGAACCAGTGGCCGGCCGGGCCGACGCCGAGGTCGACGGGGACTTCGGTTTCGGCCGCTCCCAAGTCGGGACTTGGCAAGGTCGCCAGCGTGAAAATCACCAATAGCGGCAACCGGCGCATTCTTTCGACGAAGGACGGGCTCCGTAGCCTCGCCCAATGGCGAAGCCAACTGGCAGGGTATGCCTGCAGAGTGGATCGCCGGCGCGCGTCCGAGTCGGCCGATTTACGGCTCCGTCGCGCGATCGATCTTGTCCCTTGGTCACTGCGCATGGTCATCGTGTGCACTCAGGTTCGCGAGTACGGTGGCGTTGAGGCGCTCCAGCATACCCAACACGATGAGGCGGTTGATGGGCAATTCGACGTCCGGCTCACCATAGCGGAACTGGACCGCGTAATCGGTCAGATCGATTAGGGGTTCGGTACCTGGCGGCATGGAAAACCCGGCTGTCCGCGCCAGACTGGCCAACCGCTGCAGGTCGTGATCGAAGGGGAACTTCACGCCATGGGCAGCCATCCACACCTTGAGCAACTTCTCCGTGGCCTGCTGCGCGGGAAAACCGAAAACGCCGTCATCGAACCATGCCGCATCCAAGGTATGGCGCAAGGCCTCCAAGTCGGCGTCAGCCCGCCTCCACAGCGCGCGTGCGAACTCAAGGTCGTGCATACAGAACCTTGCCCTGCCGCAGCGCGTGTCCGACGACATGGTAAGGCGATTCGCGCCAGCGCTCGACTTCAGCGGGCGAAAACACCAGCAAGTCTGTCGCGAGATCGAATTGTGCAACAGACTGACGGGCTCTCGACAAAAGATGGCGACGAGACCACCCATTGGCAGCGTCCAACTCTGCGACGATGAGCAAGTCTACGTCGCTGTCTGGGCGCGCTGTGCCGGTGGCACGCGAACCAAAGAGCAAGACGCACGCAGGGTGCACTGCGGCCACGATGGCCCCGGCCATCGCATCAAGGGTTGCGTCGCATGGCGCGGATTGCATCGGGCCAAACTGGGTGCTGCGCCGCACCCGGTGTGCTCAGGATGCCGATACGTGTGAGGGCGGTCAACGCCCCTCACCGCGCTCGCCAAACGTCACCCCGGCCCGCGGCAACCGGCGCACCAGCGCCTGGCCCATCGCAGTCGCCGGGGTCAACACGCCGCCCGCGCAGGGATGCTCGTCGCGGGCAAGGCACAGCGCGGCCTCGCTCAACATGCCGCTGGTGGCGCCATAGCCCGGATCCTGATCGCCGCGCACCCACACTTCCGCCTGGTCCGCGCCGTCAGACGCGACGACCTGAAACACGAAGCGACCAGCCTGGCGCGCCGCCTCGACCGGCCCCTCGCCGGGCTGCGGCAACATTGGGGTCACCATGCGGCGAAACCAGCCGACCGCCAGCGAAGCGTTCATCGCCCACAGGCCGGTGGTATAGGCCTGGCCTTGCGCCCAGTTGCCGAACACCATCTGCTCGCTGTAGCGCGGCCGGCTGCCGGCGTCTGGGTAGCGCAAAGACAGTCCGCGCCGCACCACTTTGCCGTTGAACGGCGCCATCAAGAAGGTGCCGGTCCACTTGCCGATGCGCTTGTCGACCGAGACCGGTACGATGTCGGCCTCGCCGGTGCGCGGTCCACCGCGGTCGCTGCACAGGCTGCGCGGGTCCGCCCAGATTTTGCGCACCGCTGGATCGGCAGATAGCTCGGAAATGGACAGCTGGCTGGCCATGGTGCCGCCGGAAAAACCGCCTTTGACCACGCGCACGTAGGTGTCCACCCGCGCTGGCTGGCGACCGTGGGCTTGTGCAAAGCGATCGATGGCGACGAGCGCCCCGATGTCGGACGGAATCGAGTCAAAGCCGCATGCTGGCACCAGTTTGGCGCCCGATGCGCGGCAGACCTCGTCGTGCTGG
>CAXRHS010001084.1:0-6617 GCA_964230235.1 Myxococcota bacterium | reverse complement strand
GCGGCGGCTACCCTCGCGATCGAAGCGTTGCGCGCAAAAGTAGCCCGCAGCGGTGCCAGACGGCAGCAGCCGGCTCGCCGGCACCGCCACGCCTGCCGCGGCCGCCATGCGGTTGTAGGCCAGCTCAATGGCGCCGATGTCGGCAGGGTCGTCGGCTGACGCGAACTTGACGAGGCAGGCCTGCCAAAGCGCCGCGTCGGTCGGCGCTGCTGCTGCCAGGCGGCCGTCGGCACCATGGCGCCACAGCAAGACTTTTGGCCGCGCGCCGTGGGGCGAGCCGCCCAGCCGCCGCAAGCGGTCGAGGGCATCGTCGCCGCCATTTGCCAGCACGTCGGCGCTGGCGGCGGCCCGCCGATCCAGGTCCAACGCGGCGCCATCGTCGCTTGCCGGCAGTTGCGGCTCGTAGACCAGCGCACCGATGCCCAAGTCACCCACGTGGGCCAGCCGATCCAGCGGCGTCAGCGTCTGCGGTGCCACGCCATGCCGTCGCGCGTGGCGGTCGAGCAGCAAGCGCCCCCAGCCGTCTGGCAAACTGTCGGCCAGCACACCCGGCAGCCCCTCGAAGATCGCCTCGGCGCTCTGCCACGGCCCCAACTGGCGCGGCAGTGTGAACGGCGACAAGTCGATGCCGCGGGCCACACATGCTGGGTCGTACTCAAACACCGGTCGCCGGTTGACCATCGCCAAACGGCCGACCGGCACCTGCGTTTCGGCATCCCAGCGCAAGGCAACGGCGACCACCGCGTGGTCCGGCAGTTTGACGCAGGCGTTCACGCCACTTTCCTGCGCGACGCCCGCTGGCGCTGCTTGGGCTGGGCGAGCAGTTGATCGAGCGACTGCACCGGCTCGGCGGCGAAAAGGGCGTCGAGGCGGTCGACGCGACCGACGATGATGACCAGCCGCAATAGCGCGACCAGGGCGATCTCGCCGCTGCGCTCAAAGCGCCGGTAAGTGGGTAAAGCCACGCCGGCGCGCGCTGCCAGCTCGGCTTGCGTCCAGCCTTTGACGATGCGCAGATCGCGGAGGCGGCGGGCAAGGGCGCGCGCAAGCTCTTCGGCTGGCAGTAGGGCAAGCGGATGGTCGCTGAACAACGCTGGCTGCTCAATGGATCGCATTTGGTGCGTTAGCGCCGAAAATTGCGGCTAAGTGGTAGTATCCGATCTTTTACGTGGTGCAGCAAGGTGGCTGACCCTGACCCTGTGCCTGAGTCTCTCCCTGGGTCTGAGTCTGAGCCTGAGTCTGTCCTTGTGTGCGTCTCCGCCCCGATGGCGCTTCGCCCGCCCCTCACTGCGGCGTACACCCGTCGCCACCACACACATCGATAATCTCGCCGGTCCGAAAGAAGTGCACCATCTGCTTTTGGTGGTGCGCCAGCTTGCGCGGCTTGCCGTGCGGGTCGCCCAGGCTGTCGTGCGGCGGCGCATTGCCGGGCGGCGGCCAAGGGTTGCCGTGGTCGTACAGCACGATGCCACTGCCAGCATACGGGTAGGCGGTCTCGGCGACGTCGAACACTGGCTTGCCGTAGTGGGCCAGTAGCTTAATGCCCAGCCCCGACCGCGCGGCGATTTCGTTGGTCAGCACTGCCACTTGCCAATCCCCTTTGGCGGGCGCGATGAGGACCTGGTGTTTGCCGTTGCCGGGCAGCGGTTCTTGCTCCAAGTGCCGGTACCACGTCACCGGATCCACCGCGTCCCACAGCAACTGGATGGTCATCAGCAGCACCTGCTGGTCGCGCGACTCTGGATAGAGTCCCTGCAAAAGCGCAAAAAACTCATCGAAATCCACGGACCGCAGCAGCAGGGTCGAGTAATTGTTGCCGGGCACGCCCAGGTGCCCGCGCGCGATGTCCTGGCTTAGCGCCAAGATGGTGCCGCCGTAAATGCCACCTTGCGAGATGCCGCTGTAGAACATCTCGTTTTTGTTCACTACCACTCCAAGCTGCTTGACCTCAGGCAGGTTGGCGAAGTGGTCGCGCATGGCGCGCTGCAGCATCAGGGTCTCCAACATGCCCTGGTGCAGCTTGTCGGGCATGGTGCGAAATCCGCTCATCTTGCCGATGGCCATGATGATCGAACCGATGTCGGGCTCGCTCATGCCGGTCCAAAAGCAGCTGTAGAAGATGAGCTTGTGGGTGTTGGCGATGGTGCCGTTGTAGCCAGCGTTGACCTCGCCATAGTGGCCGTTGAGCCCGTGGCCATACTGGACCAGCCCGTGCGGTTCGCCCTTGAGCGCCGAGCGCGGAATGCGCACCTCGAACGGCCGCTTGACCGTGCCTTGCTGCACCGGCAGGCGGTCGGGACCGAGCGCCAGCAACTGGCGACCGTCGGCATCGGTGGTCAGCCACTGCGGCACCGTGAACTCGCCGTCCAACTGTGCCGCGATGTCGGCATTTTCCGCCTCGGTGAAGGTCGTGACCTTGGTGACCTTGAGCGGCGCCTTGTCGGCGTCCATCAGCGGATAGCTGGCCTCGCGCATCCTGAGCAGGCGGCCATGCAGGGCGTCGCCGCTGTTGGTCACGAAATCCCAGGCCACGACCAGCTTTTGCTTGGACCAGCCGGCACCTTCCAAGATGCCCAGCAAGCTGTCGAAGCGGGCCTGCCGGAATGCGTCAGGGCCACCGGCGGTCTGGCCGGCGACCAGCTTGGCGAAAGCGGCGCTTGGCGCAATCGCGCTGCCCTTGGTGTCCTTGAGGTTGCGCACGCCGATGACGTAGCGCGTGGCGGGGTCCAGAATGATGGCGGGCCGAACGATAAGGGTCTTTTTGGCCGCGTCCGACTCGCGCGCATCCAATTCCGCGAACCAAGGCACCTTGCGCACGACCTTGCCGGCCGCATCGACCTGCAGCCACACCAGCGCGGCGTCGTCGGCGAGCGACAGGCTGATGCTGGCCTCGTTGGGCAGGTTGGCGACATCGAGGTTGGGCCAGTGCAGCAATAGCGCACCGCCGACCGAGTAGCCATCGAGCAGCGCGTAGTCGTCAGGGCCAATCTGGTCGTTGGCGATGTTCTTGGGCAAGGTGGTCGCGCCAAACCGTAGCGTGTAGCCGGTCTTGCGGGTCGGGTCGGGCTGCAGGTACAGGTTCGAAGGCCACGGCATGGCGCACGCGGTCTCAATCAGGCCATCGCAGGGTGCGGGCGGAAACTCGGGCTTGTTCACCGTCTCGCCGGCGGTTTCCGGCGTTGCATCAGCGGCTGCAGCGTCAACGTCGGCGGCGCCGTCTGCGGCAACCGTGCCACTGTCGGCCGCAGCGACAGCGTCTGACTTTGGTGCCGCCTTGTCGGCCGCCGAGTCGCCGCAAGCAGCGAGGGCCAGCGCCAGGGCGGCAGCGGCGAGGGCGGCGATGGGTCGCGAGCAGGCGAGCTTCATGGCGGTTCCTGGTCTGGCACCCAGCGCGCCAGGTGACGCGAAGCAACCGCGCTGGCCGAGCTGGGTGGCGCAATGCGAGACGGGCCGCGGTTCGGCCCTGCGGCGGCGATGCTGCGCTGGGGCCTGGATCGTGTCAACCGAAGTCAGGGCCGCTGTTTCGCGACCCCCAACCGCATCGCGTGCGCCGGCACGCTGCCGACGCCATCGACCGCGCGCGCCTCGTCGCCTGGGTTGACGGCCAGCAACTGCCCCGACGGCAGCCTCTACGCCAGCGGCAGGATGTGCTGGGTTTTCTGCTCGGCAAAGTCCAACAGCGCGGTGCGCAGCTTGGCTGGCGCGCTGTCTCAGGCGGTCTCAGCCGACCTGGCCGGGCAGGCGCAGGGACAGGATCAGGCACAGGGCCAGCGCCAGCGACCGCGGAACCAACGCTCTGCGGTCGCTGGGTTGCGGTTCTTGCGATGGCGCTGTCCGTCAGCGCTGGCGGCTTGACACCGCGCCGACCCCAGCGCACCATCCGCGCCCCGCAGAAACATACCGACCGGTCGGTTTGTTTCGGTGCACCCCGAAAACCACCGCCGCTTCATGGCCTTGGAAACGAAGATGCCCACAACGCCCGCCCATTTGCCTGCCCACACTGGCCAAAGCCTGCTGGCCGCCCTGCAGCGGGGCGAGGCGCGCGCGACCGTCTCGTTTGCCGGCCAGGGCGTGGGCTGGATTGACAGCCTGGCGGCGCTCGACCGCCAGCTGCCTGCGGTCCAACGGATCGTCGACGCCGCCGATCAGGCGCTGCAGGCCACGGTCCGTGAGCGCGCGTTCAGCTGGAGCGGCCATTGTCCGCATGGCTTGGACCTGGCGCGCTGGGTGCGCTGGCCAGAGACGCGGCCGCCAGCGGATGTGCTGTCAAGTTCGGTGGTGTCGCAGCCAGGCATCTTGCTGGCCCAGGCGGCCCGCTGGCAGTGGCTGCTGGCCGAGGGCTTTGACGCCGCGGTCGCCGCGGGCGCGGTCCAGGCGGCGACCGGCCACTCGCAGGGCGTGATGGCGGCGCTGCTGATCGCCGAGCACGGAAGTCGCGACCTCGACCCGAGCCGCGTCGCCCACTACGCGCAAGTAATGGCCTGGCAAGGCCTGACCATGGCGCAGTCGGCCGGTGCGCGCGGCCAGCGTCAAGGCGAGGCGACGGCCATGGCCGCCGTCAGTGGTCCGACGGCCCAGGTGCTGCAGACCGTGCTGGACCGGGTGGCGGCCGGCGCTCAAGGCGCCGACAAGCCGGCGCTGTCGCTGTGCAACACCCGCACGCGAACGGTGGTCAGCGCCGCGCCTGCCCTGCTGGTTCGCTTGCACGACGCCCTGACCCAGCGCGCGGCCGATCAGCAAAAGGCGCGCAAGGAAGGCCGCCTGGGCGGCAAACCGCTGGCGTTTACCTGGGAGTGGCTCGACGTCGCTGCGCCGTTCCACAGCCCGGCGATGGCGGCCGGCTTGGACGCGATGCGAGCGGCGCTGCGCGACCTGGGGTTTGCGGTCGCGCCCCTGCAGTTCGATGTGCTGTCGTCCAGCACCGCGCAGCCCTATGACCCGGCGACGGTGCTCGACGAGGTCATGCAAGACGAGTTTGTCCGGCCGGTGCGCTGGGTCGAGGTCGGTCGGGCGTTGGCCGAGCGGGCCGACACCATCTTGGACCTGGGCCCGGGCGACGGGGTCGCCAAGCTGACGCTCAGCAACTTGCGCGGCCGACCGGTGCGGGCCGTGGCGCTGGACAGCAGCGAAGGCCAGCGGCAGTTGCTCGATGGCGCTGGCCCGGGACCGCTGCCGCTCGACTACCAGCTTTTCGCGCCGCGGCTGTGCCAACTGCCCGATGGCGAAGTCGTTGCCGACAATGCGTTTTCGCGTGCTTGCGGGCTGCCGCCGGTGTTGCTGCCCGGTATGACCCCAACCACCGCCGACGCCCCGATTGTGGCCGCCGCCGCCAATGCGGGCTATTGGGCGGAACTCGCTGGCGGGGGCCAGCCGACCGCGCGCATCTTCGACCTGCGGGTCGACGAGCTGGCCGCAACGCTGCAGCCAGGGCGCGGATTCTGGCTCAACTTGCTGTACCTTGACCCGTATCTGTGGGATCTGCAGGTGGTTCAGGGCCTGGCCGTGCGCGCTCGCCAGCGCGGCGTGCCACTGGTCGGCCTGGTGGTCAGCGCCGGCATTCCACCGGTCGACGAGGCCGCGCGTTGGGTACGCAAGTGGCGAACGGCCGGCATCGGCCACATCGCGTTCAAGCCCGGCACCTCGGCGCAGATCGACCAGGTTTGCAAGATTGCCCTGGCCGTACCCGAGACCACCCTGTACGCCCATGTCGAGGGCGGCAAGGCCGGCGGCCACCATTCATGGGAGGACCTCGAAGACCTGTTGCTCGACAGCTACGCCAAGATCCGCGGTTGCCGCAACCTGGTGCTGTGCGCCGGCGGCGGCATCGCCACCGAAGAGCGCGCAATTGAATTGCTGACCGGCACCTGGTCGCGTCGCCACGGCGTGGCCGACATGCCGGTCGACGCCGTGTTCCTGGGGACGCTCGCCATGGCGTGCCGCGAGGCCACGGCGACCGCTGCGGTCAAGCAGGCCCTGGTCAGCGCGCGCGGCACCGACCGCTGGGTCCACGCGGGCGCGGCCAGTGGTGGCGTGACCAGCGGCAAAAGCCAGCTCGGCGCCGACATCCACTACCTCGACAACCACGCCGCCCGGGTCGGCCGCTTGCTCGACCAGGTCGCGGGCGACGCAGCCGCGGTGGCGGCCCGCAAGGCAGAGTTGGTCGCGGCCCTGGCTGGCACAGCCAAGCCCTATTTCGGCGACGTCGAAGCGATGACCTGGGCCGAGGTGCTGGGCCGGGTCGCGCAGACCATGGCCACCGGCAGCTACGGCCGCTACGACGACGGGGCCTGGCTCGATCCGTCGTGGCGGGCGCGCGCGCTCGACCTGTTCGGGCGCGCCGAAGCGCGGCTGGCCGGAATGGCCGGCAAGTCGCCGCGGCCGCGGTGGTCCGCGCCGGCCGACCTCGACGACCCACAAGCGGCGTTGGCCGACCTGTACCGCCACTACCCGGCTGCGACGAGCGAACCGGTGCACCCGGCCGATGCCGCGCACTTTGTCGCCGTGTGCAGTCGGCCCGGCAAGCCAGTGCCATTCGTACCGGTCTTGGATGAAAACGTGCGCCGCTGGTACAAGTCCGACGCGCTGTGGCAAGCGCAAGACGCCCGCTACCCGGCGGA
>CAXRHS010001083.1:0-3346 GCA_964230235.1 Myxococcota bacterium | reverse complement strand
GACGCCAAGGCCGACATCAAGCCCGGCGTGACGGAGATTTGCGACAGCGTCGACAACAACTGCAGCGGCGCCACCGACGAGGGCTGCGACGACGACAACGACGACTACTGCGACGCCAGCATGACCGTGGTCGGCAAGCCTGCCACCTGCAGCAAGACCGATGGCGGCGCCAGCCCCGGCAAGGCCGGCAACGACTGCAACGACATGGCCGCGACGGCGTTTCCGCTCAACCCGGAGGCGTGCGACGACCTCGACAACAACTGCAGCGGCGCCACCGACGAGGGCTGCGACGACGATACCGACGGCTACTGCGACGCAGGGTTCAAGGTCATCGGCAAGCCCAAGGTCTGCCCGGCCAACGCCGATGGCGGCAGTGCTCCTGGCAAAGCTGGTGCCGACTGCGACGACGACAAGTCGGCGGTCAAACCGGGCGCGCTGGAGATCTGCGACGACGTCGACAACAACTGCAGCGGCGCCACCGACGAGGGTTGTGACGACGACAACGACGACTTCTGCGACAAGGGCATGACGGTCATCGGCAAACCCAAGGTGTGTCCCAAGTCGGACGGCGGCGTCAGTCCCGGCAAGATGGGCGACGACTGCCTGGACGACGGCTTGACCGCGGCCAAAGCCTTTCCCGGCAACGCCGAGGTCTGCGACGATATCGACAACAACTGCGTCAACGGCATTGACGAGACCTGCGACGTCGACAACGACGACTACTGCGATGCCGGCCAGACGGTGTACGGCACGCCGACAACCTGCAAGAAAACCAATGGGTTGGTGACCGGCAGCCCCGGCAACGACTGCAAGGATGACGACAAGGACATCAATCCCGGCATGACCGAGATCTGCAACAACAAAGACGACGACTGCAAAGGTGGCGTCGACAATGCGGTCAAGCCGACCATTGCCGATTGCAGCAAGATGACCAAGGGTGTGTGTACGGCGGCCGCAGTCGAAGGCGTAGCGGTGTGCAGTGCCGGCGTCTGGGACTGCAAGTACACATCGATCCAGTTCGACGAGTGCGACACCGGGGCGTGCAAAGAACTGAGCTGCACCGACGGCAAGGACAACAACTGCGACGGCACCATCGAATCGCCCTGCGGTCCCTGAGCGCCCGGCCTGGCCTGCGGCCCCACGCCGCAAGGAAAAGGTAGACCATGGAACGACGCCGACCCGGCGAACGCCGACCCGACGACCGCCGCGACCCGCGCTACGACAGCCGCTCTTCGGACCCGCGCTACGACAGCCGGGGCGGCGACCCGCGCAACCCGGGCGGCATTCGGCGGTCGGGACCGGCCTCGGTGGGCATCCAGATCACGCCGGTGCTGCCTTTTGGCAAGCCGGATCTGCCGCCGCCGCCGCCCAAGCCCGAGCGGGTGCCCGACCCGGTCGCGGAACCGGGCACCAGCAGCGTGCGGCAAGAAGAGGCTTTGCAGGCGCAGATGCGCGACGAGGCCCGGCAGCGACGGCGCGACGCCGTGCAGCAGGCGCCGGCCGCGCGCAGAAAGAAGAAGAAGCCAACCCATGAACCGCGCCTGCAACTCAAACAGATCTGCCGCGTCGTGCACGTCGACGAGGACCTGGTTGTCGTTGACAAGATGCCGGGCGTGCCGGTCGCACCGTCGCGCGGCTTTCACCGCCGCAGCGTCATCCACACGCTGCACCAGATGGGCTACCCGGTTGTGTATCCGATCAGCTTGCTCGACATGGAAGCGAGCGGCCTGGTGGTGTTTTCGCGCTCTGAGGCGGCGGCGCAGGCACTGCGCTGGAACTGGCGGTCGCGCTTGTGCGAACGGCAATATGTGGTGGTGGTGCAGGGCGACCTGCCCGGCAGCCACGGCAAGATCGCGGTCGCGAGCGGCGCCGTTCGCGATGGCAACGCAGTGCGGCACCAGGCGCTGCCGGTCGAAGCGGGCGGTCGCACCGGCACCACCGAATGGAAGTTGATGGCACGCGGGCGCGGGATGACCCGTCTGCTGTGCACCCTCAAGTCCGGGCGCTGTCACCAAATTCGCATCCACTTTGCGGCAATCGGCTATCCACTGGTCGGCGACAAGGTGTACGGCGCGGTCCACAACGAGGTGCCGTTGGAGGCGCTGATCGAGGCACCAGGCAAGTACAACGACAGCCCGCACCTGGCGCAAGGCACAGTCGCCCTGCACTGTTGCCGCGTCAAGATTCCGCACCCGACTACGCAGCAGCCGATGGACTGGCAGGCGCCGGTGCCGCGGCGGCTTACCTCGCTCATGCCCGGCGCCTGGACGGTGCATGGCATCGGCAAGGACTAGGCCATGCACGCCCGGGGCGGCTTGACGCTGCCACAACAGCGCGGGATGATCGGCGCCGTGGTGGCGCGTTTGCGATGGCTGGCTGCGTGGATGTGCTTGTGCGCGGCATGCTTGCATGCGACGCCGCGCTCGGCGTGGGCCGCGCCGAGTTCAAGCGACCTCAAAGTAGCGCAAGCCAAAGCGGTGGAAGCAAAGGCCTACTATGGCCGCAGCCTGTACAAGGAGGCCGCCGACACCTTCATGGAGGCCTACGCGCTCTCGCAGGCACCGGACATGATGTACAACGCGGCGCGCGCCTACGAAATGGGCAAGTTGCTCGAGCGCGCCCGGGCGCTGTACGAGACCTACCTCGGCCTTGCGGGTGTCTCGGACGACGGCACGAAGGAAGCAAAGGCCCGCATCGCCGCCATCACAGCGCAGCTCGACGCCAAGCCCGAACCGGCAAGAAGTGAGCCGGCGAATACGGAGCCGACGCGCCCCGATCCTGGGAAGCCCTCGCCCACAACGCCAGAGCCCGCCAAGTCAGAGCCCGCCAAGTCAGAGCCGGCAAAAAGCGCGCCCGCCGCGGCAGAACCGGTCGCGGTCGACCCAGCGCGCGCTGCGACTGCCGTGCAAGCAACCGCCCAAAGCAGCAACGCCCACTGGTGGTGGGCTGGCGGCGCCGGGCTGGCGCTGCTGCTTTCGCTCGGCATGTACAACAACGGCGTCGCCAAGGCCGAGGCCGCCAACCGCATGGACTTCGGGCAGGCCGATGCGGCGAGCAAGTACAATGCGGCTTTCGATGAGGCGCAGACCGACCGCGGCGGTGCCGTGTTCATGCTTGCGGTGGGCCTGGGCCTGGGCGGTTGGGCGGCGCACAAGTGGCTGTCGCGACCGGGCCGGGCCACCAAAACGGCCAGTTGGTGGATGGCGCCAACGTGGTCGGCCGATGCCGGCGCAAGCAGTGGCGGCCTTGCGGTAGGTGGGTCGTGGTAGCCCGGCCGTTGTCGATGTGGCGGGCAGCCGCAGGCGTGCTTGCACTGGCTGCAGGGCACGGTCTGTTGGGGTGCCTG
>CAXRHS010001082.1:0-7833 GCA_964230235.1 Myxococcota bacterium | reverse complement strand
CGGGGTCCACGCTGAAGGTCGCGCCGCGCACGAGGACCGCGGCGTCCTGCTCCGGCCGGTCGACGTTGTCGCTCACGTCCGCCACCCAGCCCGCGACGGCGCCCTTGCGGTATCGCGCGCGCAGCGGAACCTCGTTTGCCGACTGCCCGGTGATGGCCTTGAGCCCGCGGATGAGGCGGCTCGGCGAGGCATCCTGCGCAGCCCGGATGGCCGCCTCCACATCCACCGTGGCGCCGATGTCGGAGAGCCGCACGGTGGCGACGGTGCCGCCGCCCGCCTGCAGTTCCACCCTGCGCGACAGCAGCTCGTCCGCGCGCTTGGTGAGCGCCGCCTTCGCCTGCGCCTCATCGCCGCCCATGTCCACCCCTGCCACCGTGGTGCCGGGCGCCGTGCCCGGCGTGATCTTGGCCGTAAACACCAGCGTTTTGGTCTGGCCAGCGCCCACCTGGACATTGCTGGCCTGGATGGTGGTGCCGTTGACCACCAGCTCTGGGCTGGCCGATGACACGAATTGCAGCGCCGACGGCAGCGGATCGGTCAGGTTCAAGGTGCCCGGCACCTGGCCCGAGTTGACCAGGGTCATGGTGAATTGCACGTCGTCGCCCGGCAAAAGCGGCGTTGCCGGACTCAAATCGGCGACAGACTTGGTCGACGTGGCGAAGCTCGACTGGGCGTTGAGCAGCAAGCGGGTTTGATCGGCAGCGCCGGGCTGTGCCGGGTCGTCGGTCTGCAGGTTCTTGCCGTCGACCGCCACCGAGATTTGCGTAAACACCGCGTGGCCATTGATCGGAGCGACGCCTTTGGCGGTCAACTCTGCAGCCGATAGTATGGTCGCCGTCCAGGTACACGAACCGGTCTTGCCGGCGGCCAGGATGAGCCCGGTCGCGGTGGTAAGTCCGGTGCCATTGGCGCCGCCGGTGGTGTCGACCGTGATCTTGCTGGTCGCGCCGAGCGTGTCGGCCGAGCAGGTCACCGCCGGCCCGAGTTTGAGTTCTTTGGGCGCCGTCCAGTCAAACGCCATCTGCACCTGGGTGGTGCCTATGTTGTTGAAGCCAAGGGTGTATTGCACCGAGTCGCCCGGCTTGGCGGTGTTGGGGTTGACCGACAGGGTCGGAGTGGCGAGTTTGGGGGCGACCACCTTGACCACGGCGGTCGGGCCCACGTATTGGCCGTCGTACACGACCGTCGAGCCAGCGCTGCCCTTGTACTTGTAGGTCAAGACCGGGAAAGAGTTGATCTCTGTCACGCCTGGCGGCGATTGCACCTTGAACTTGAGGGTGACTTTGCGCAGCGAATTGCCGCCTGCTTGGTTGGTGATGTTGCCCAGGTCCAAGCCTGCGGACACCGCCGACGTGCCCGCGACATCGGCGATGGCTTTGCCGTCCACGGTTGTCGAACCGGTCACATACTGCAAGCCTGGTGGCGGAAACGCGCCCAGCTTGAGGACGCTGCTTTCGGCGTCGAGTTGGCCGTTGTTGAGCAGGTCGATGGTAAAGGTCAGTTCTTCACCGCCGGAAACCTCGCTGGCGTTGATGACGAAGCCGCTGACGATGTTCTTGAAATTGGGCGCTTTGCGGTTGATTTGCAACAGCGTGTAGGCATACAGGAACATCTCGCCTGCACCGGCCTGCTGGACCTGGGTGTTGTTGTCGCTTAGCGAGCCATTGCCGGACGACACCAGAAAGGTGGCCGAGGTGTCGCCTGTCTTGACCAGCGAAGAGATGTCAAAGCTGTCGAGGTCGGCGCCTGCCTCAGGCGTCGAATTCATGATGTTGTTGGCGTCGTTGTTGCCGGCGCCTCCGGTCAGCTTGGTGCCGTTGCACTGCACGAAATCACAGCACGTTGCGCCCGGCGGGCTGTCGGCGGTGCCGGGCGGATCCTGGGCCGGGTTGCCCAACTGCTTGTCGCCCTCAAGCGCGTAGTAGGACAACTGCGCGTCCGGTGGATCGCCGACCAAGAACTGATTGACCGTAAAGAAGATTTGCCCGGTCGAGGACCCGTTCTCGTCCAACAGGACAAAACCGTCGTAAAGAAAGACATCGCGCTCGGTGGCGTCGCTGAATTTGGTGTCGTAGACGAGGATCAACGACCAGGAAGCGTGGCGCGCCTGGCAGAACGAATCCTGGCTCGCGATGCAGCAGACGTCTTCGGGGCTGCCGTTGCTTTTGGGCGGACACGGATTGCCAGGCGATGCCAATTGGATGGCAGCCACTTTGGCCGTCACTTCACCAAGCTTGTAGGTCCCGTTCCAGGTGTCCGCGCCTGGATGCGCCGCCACTAGCGAGGTGACGTCTTTGCGGCACAAGAAATGCTGACCGCTGCCCGCGGCGTCGTTGCGCGAGTCGCAGCTATCCGCCGTCACCTGCGATGCAAAGCCGTCGGCCGCCGTGAAGGTCGCGACATCGTCGATCCCCGTATTGGCCGCCGAGCCGCCCCAAAACAAGAACGCGCCGACGATGACCGCGTCCTGGGGCAGCTTTTGTGCCGTCTTGACGGTGTCGGCCGACTCTGGCTTGAGCTTGTCGTTAAAGCGGTAGTCAGTGAAATTGGTGACCAGCGAGGCGCCCAGCTGCACAGCCTTGCCGTGCACTTTGAACGCCTTGGGCGTACTCGGATAGGTGCCGACCACCACCGCGTGCGCCGCGCCCGCCCACAGGCCGATCAGCGCAACTGCGCACCAGATCGCAATATTTCCCAGGCGCTTCCACAACCCCGCGGCGGGGGTATGCCCGATCAAGCCCCCAGCGCTACCGACCCCAACTGTGTGCGCGCACTGCACGTTGGCTCACTCTGGGCCCACGGGACCCGGTCGCGTCGGTCGTTGGCTAGATCGGCCGGCGCGCGCGAAAGTGTGCACCAGACCGCGCGCCAGCGATAGCCGCCAAACCCAGCTTCAAAACGGGTTCCACAGCGCCAACTCGTTGCGCACTTCGAGCGCGTTGCCAGCACCCGTGCCGACGCCGCCCACCACCAACACATGGCCAGTGTTCAGTGCCACCGCGTTGCCCTGCGCGCGGGTGCCGTCGGGCAGGTCGTTGTCGACCGCCGCCAGTTGGATTGCGGTTGTCGGCGGCGAAACCGTGCGGTCCACCACGGTGGTGTAGACGAACTCCGCGGTATTGAGGTGCTGGGTATCGCTTTTGCTGCCCCCGGCGACCAGGATCTGGCCTTCGGTCGGCCCGTGCGGCACCAGTGCCACCATCGGCGCACCCCGCGCAACCTGCATCGGGTAGCCATCGGGATTCAAGTAGTTGCCTGTGTTGATGTTGAACACATCCAAGCGCGCGAGCGGCTTGGTGTGGGCCTGATCCTCAAAGCCGCCCACGATGTACACGTAGCGAAAGTCAAAGTTGGCCGTTCCGCGCGGCACGGTCGAAAACAGCGCGCCCGGCAAGGTGCGCGCGACCAGCAGGCCCTGGGTCAACGGCTCCCAATAGAACGCGGGTTTTTCGCAAGTCCCATAGCCCTTGGCGTTCGGATTGCAGGGTTGGCCCTTCTTGGAGACGTAGCCTTGTCGAGAAAACTGAATGACCTCGAACGTTTGCAAGACCCCACCTTCGTTCTCGCCGCCGATGAGCATGACGTAGCCGCCGTCTGCGCTCGGAACCTTGACCGCTGCGTGATTCCACCGCGCTTCGTTCAACTGGCCCTGTGCCAGGTTGCCGTGGGTTTTGTGCCACAGTTCCCAGGTGTTACCTGCGCAATAGGTCTCCTTGGTGCAGTCGATGTCGCCGCGGCCGCCCAGGATCAAGAAATAGTCGTCGTCATCGAAAAGGCACATGATCGTCGCGCCGGCGCGCGCAAAAACCAGGTCCGGTATCTTGCCGATGCTCTGACGAACTTTGTTGCTGGTCTCAATGTACTCGACCGAGTTGGTCGGCTTGGGCCCGTCCTGGCCTTGGGTGTAGCCGCCGGCGACGGCGACGATGTTGCGGCTGGCGGCAGCGGTCGCGAAGGCACGCGGCACCTTGAGCCGGTAGTCCGGTCCCAAGTCGCTGACCATGCCGACCAGGCGCAGGTTTGGCGAGTACTGCGCGATCGCGTCGCTGAAGTTGGTGTAGCTCTTGGGGTCGTAGGCGTTCTGTTTGTTTTCAAGCGGTTCTGCGCCGCCGATGATGTACACATTGCCGTCGTTGCCGGGCTGCGTCGCCGTGGCCGACCCGGCCTTGCCAGCGACCATCGCCTTGTTGCCGGCGTTGGATTCGGCCGGCGCAAAGCGATTGGTGCGGGTCACGTACGGGAAAAGCGCTTTGCTGCCGCCGCCCTTGACCTGATCGAACGGCACCGAGCGACCGCGACCGACCACGGGCGGCGCCGGCGCCCCACCTTTGTTCGACCACAACTCGATGCGGACCTGCACGCCGGTCGTGTAGGGAATGCCCGGGCATGCAGTGGCAGAAGTGCAGCCCAGTTCCAAGGCCGCGCCCGGTGCGTACGGTTTGACCGTGCGGTAGGTGCCATCGGCCTGACCGGGCACTTCTGCCGTAATTGCGACGAATTTATCGCCGGCCAGCCCGAACGGGTTGTCTTCACTGGCGGCTGGCTTGCGCACCGCGAGGTCGGCCCCGACTGGCGGCTTGGTTTCGCCTGCACATGCGGCCAGCGCGATCAGCCACGCCCCACCCAAACGCGCTGCGGCCGTGCGGCCGGTTCGTGCACCCCTGCAAACTTGGTCGGCCATGCAATCGACTCCGAACAATTCTCTGGGTCCTGGCAGGCAGGCCGGCAGCGGACGACCCGAATCCGTTCTGGCCACTGGTTGGGGGTCGACGCCGTCCATGCTGCGGCGTGGCCCGCGTGTCACGGCACCGTGACCCTGACGCCATAGCCGGTCACCGCGTCGCCGCCGCGCGTAGCCAGGTAGGCTCCCGCACCACCGCCGCCGGCAGCGACGACGCCGACCGCCGTCCAGAACCACCAGGTGGTGTAGAACGGCTTGTCCGACTTGTCGCCGTCGGGGTCCTTGAGCAGATCCTTATAGGGATCTTCTTTTTCTACCCGCTTGATGACTGGTTCAGCGCGACGTGGCTCGGGCTTGGGCTCTACCCGTGGCTCCGGGCGCGGCTCGGGCTTGGGGGCCGGCTTGGGCTCTGCGCGCGGTTCGGGATCGGCCGGCGTGGGGATGATGTCCGGGGCGGACGGTTCGTCGCCGGGCTGCGGGCCACCGGCAAATACCGCTGGGGTGGCCGCGACGTCGCTGTTGCACGACATCACCGCGGTGCGCACGCGGCCCTCGGCGTCCAGGGTCTGCATCTGTAAGTTGGTCAAGTTCGACGCGTACTCGATGGGCGCGACCGCGCAGGTCTTCTTGGACTTGGCGTTGAACACGAAGAGGTGCAGTTCCAGCGTCGTCGGCCTGCGGTTGACCAGGCCAAACAGCAGGTGGGTCGCGGCGATCTGGCGGGCAAACAGGGCGGCCGAATTCTTGAAGATCTTCTCGTTGAACTGACCCTTGTTGGCGTGATCCTTGATGTCGTCGGCGCTGACCGTGACGGCGATCTCGTTTTCGGGCGCCACCTGCATTTGCAGGACGGCCTTGACCTGCAGCAACTTGCCTTTGGCGAGCAGCGTCTGGCCCCAAGGCGACGCACCGGCCTTGCGCACCTGAACGTAGTGGACGCCAGTGAGCAGGTCTTTGGCGGTCACCGGCGCCGTGCCGAGCTTGACGCCGTCCACAAACACCTCGGACTCCGGCTGGGTCGCTTCGATCTGCAGTTCAGTTCGCGGCTTGGACTCCAGCGCCTCGCGGGTCTTGTCCACCAGGCCCTTGAGTTCTTTGTTCTGCTTGCGGCCGTCGACCACAAAGGTCGGCTGAATGGCCAGGGCGCGCGACACCCAGTCTGCCGCTGCCTTGCTGTCGCTTTGGGTCAGCGAAACCTGCGCCAGCAGCGCATAGGCGTCGACCAGTTTGCTGAAGTCGACCAGTTCGACGTAGTTCTGTTCATAGCGATCGACCGCCGCCATCAGCAACTTGGTGGCATCGCCCAGCGCCTCGCCTTCGGCGACGATGTCGCGGGCGGCGGTCACCAGCTTGTCGGCCTTCTCGATCGCTTTGGCTTGAGGCGAGGCGGGTTGGTTGGTCGCTGCGGCCGGCCGGGCGGTGCCCGTGAGCGGCTTGCCGGTCTCGACGACCTTGGCCGGCAACACCCGGACCGCGCCGCCCGCGTCGAGCATCTGCCGCAGGTACTCTTCGATGCGCTGCACCGCCAACAGGCCGGCGTCGCCGCGCTTGACGAAGTGCACCACGCCGACCGCCGGTTTTTCCTCGTCGGCAGCCCAGGCATTGCGGGCAAGCGGGCCGACCGGCGCCAGGCCCGCCAGCATGACCGCTACGGGGACCAGCAGCGGCATCGCGAGGTCGCGCGCGCGGCTGCGAAGCAGGCCAAGCGCGGAAGGGCCGGCGGCAGTGGGGAATTGGGGCGTGGTTGCCAACATGTGCGCGTCCTGTGCGGCGGCCCGCCGCTGACGCGGGCCGCTGGAGCGCTGGGTGTGCGACCTGATGACCGGCCGCCAGCGCAGCCCGTTAGTGTGCACGATCCGAGCGCACAAGCCAAAATTGAAACCGTTGGACAAATTCATGTGTTCCTCGGTGGTTGTGTGATCGCGGGCTTGCTCGCCCCACCGCGGGCGCGCTTGACCCACAACCCAACGACGCCCCAGGAACCGATCTGGTCAGCGCCGGGCCACCACCGCGATGCCGACGGGTACCGCGATGGGCGACGCCACCGTCCATTGCGCGGCGGGGGTCTGCACGGCCAGCATGGTCGATTTCCCGCCGTCCAAGTTCAGCGCTTGGACGGCGCCCAGGCCGCCGCGGGCGCGCGGCAGCCGAATCCACTGCGCTAGCGCATCGAGCGAAACGCCGCCCGTAGTGACCACCACCACCACCTGGCCCTGGTCGTCGACGCCCAACGCGGTGCGGCGGGCGGCCTCGGGGCTGCGAAAGTGCGGCACTTCGCCGTCGACCAGCAACCGCGGGCCGCACTCCACCGCAAACTCTGCCTTGAGCCCGGCCTGCCACTGCGACGCGTGGCGCACGCTCGCTTTGCCGTCGACCACCGCGAAAACGCCGTGATCGACTTTGCGCAGCGGCGAGATTTGCCTGCCCTCGCTGACCAGCAGGCCGAGCGGCGCGTTGGCGGCATCAAAGAAACCGCCGTTGAAGGCCGCCACAGCCCCAGCGGCGGCGCGAAAGGCCTGTGCGTCGGCTACCGGCGCTCCGCTTTGCGCGGACGTTACCACCCGCAATGCGTAGGAACGAGGACTGAACCGAAGCACGTGCCCACCGGCCGGCGCGCCGGAGCCGTCCAGCGTTGGCGTGATCGCGGCATGCTGCAAGCCTGGTGCCACCTCGGCAAAGACCAACGGCGCGGCTTGCGCGGCGGGTCGACTGCAAGCCAGGACCGCGAGGAGCGCCAAGGTCGGCAACCATGCCAAGCGGCGCCCGGCGCAACCGGCGACAGCAAGGCCGTGGGGGACGGTGTCCACCTGGGCCGGAGCCGGCGCCGGTCGGCGGATCACAGCTGCTTGGTGATGGCGTCGCGCAGCTTTTGCAGCTGTTCTTCGGGCTTGAAGCCGGTGTCGTAGAACTGGATGACACCTTTGCGATCGACGATGAACGTTGCGGGCATTGAATACACGTTGAACTTGCCCATCAACTCGGACTCGGGGTCGTTGATGATGCCCCACGGGGTCTCAAAGCCCTTGGCGAATTCGAGCGACCGGCCATCTTCGCGGTCGACGCCGATGCTGATGACTTGAAAGCCCTTGGCCTTGTGCTCTTTCCATAGGTTGATGAGCTCGGGAAACTCTTTCTTGCACGGGCCGCACCAC
>CAXRHS010001081.1:0-2577 GCA_964230235.1 Myxococcota bacterium | reverse complement strand
CAGTTGGCCGCCGATGGCCGCCTGCTGGCCCTGCGCAAGCCCGACGGTACCGCGTTGCCGGTCGATGGCGCCGGCCACCTGCGCATGAACTTCTACGGCCCCGGGCGCTCGTTTGCCTACGTGTCTGCTTCGGCGGTGCTGGCTGGCGATGCGGCCGCGCTTGCCTCCCTGCGCGGCGCGCACGCCCTGGTGGGCCTGACGGCGCTGGGCGCCCACGACATGCGCGCGTTTCCGTTCGACGCCAACGTGCCGGGGGTCGAGGGCCACGCCACCTTGCTCGCCAATCTGCTCGATGGCTCGGCGTTTGCGGCGCGCGACCGCGCGCTCGACGCGTGGTGGCTGACTGCGGCCCTGCTGTTGGTGGGGATCGGTCTGGCGCTGGCGCTGCATCGGCTGGATGCCTTGCGCGGATTGGGTTTTGCCGCCGTGTCGCTGATCGCACTGGCTGGCGTCGACTGCTGGTTGTTTGCGCGCGGTCTGTGGTTCGACACCGGCGCGGTCCACTTGGGCCTGATGGTGACGGTCGCGGCCACGGTCGGGGTCCGCTACTTTGAGGAACAGCGGTCGCGCGCCTTCATCAAAAGCGCCTTTTCGCGCTACGTATCCCCAGCCCTGGTCGACAAGATGCTGGCCGACCCCGCCGGGCTGCGCCTGGGCGGCGAGAAGAAAGCGCTGACCGTGCTGTTCTCGGACATTCGCAGCTTTACGACCGTGTCCGAGCGCATCGATCCGCGCGAGCTGGTTGCGTTTCTCAACCACTACCTGGGCCGAATGACCGACATCGTCTTTGAGCACAAGGGCACGCTCGACAAGTACATTGGCGACGCCGTGATGGCGTTTTGGGGTGCGCCGCTCGAAGACGCCAACCACCCGCGCGGGGCGCTCGACGCGGCCGTTGCCATGATCGCCGCGGTGGACCAGTTGCGGCCCGGCGTCAAGGCGCGCTGGGACATCGACTTGCACATTGGCATCGGGGTGGCGACCGGCGTGGTCAGCGTCGGCAACATGGGCAGCGAGCGCAACCTGGCCTACACGGCGTTGGGCGACCGCGTCAACCTCGCGGCGCGGTTGGAATCGCTGACCAAGACCTACGGCGCCGCCATTTTGACCACGGCCGATACCCTGGCCGCGGCGCTTGCCGTGGGCGGCACCTACCACGCGCGCACGGTCGACTTTGTGCGCGTCAAAGGCAAGAAAGAACCGGTGGAATTGGTCGAACTGCGGCCTTCGCCGTTTGACCCGGCCGAGCTGGCGGCCTGGCATGGCGCACGCGACCACTACCTCAATGGACGCTTTGGCGAGGCGCAGGCCGGGTTCGCGCAGCTTGCCGATCGGCATCCCAACGCGCTTTACACCTTGATGGTGCAGCGGTGTCAGTATTGGCAGGACCACCCGCCCGCGCGCGACTGGTCGGGGGCGTGGACCATGGAGAGCAAATGAAGCACCTCGCGGTTTTCCTGTCTGGCCTCGCCGCCGTGCTGGCGGTGCCGGCGTTTGCAGCTGGTTCGCCCGTCTTGGAAGCCGTCAGCGGCAGCGACGGGTGCAAGCTCATCCGCGCCGGCAAGACCGAAGCCGCCGACGAAGGCGACGAATTGCAGACCGGCGACCGCGTCCAAGTGGGCGCCAAGGCGGCGGTGCGCATCCTGTTCGGCGATGGCACCCACGTGACGCTGTCCGGTGGCACCGACGCCGAGATCGCTCGCCCGCTGGCGGGCGCCGCCGGTCTGGTGCTGCACAAGGGCAACCTGTCGGCCCATGTCGCCAAGCCGCCAGCACCAGTTGCGCCCAAGGCGGGCGCGCCGGCGGATTTGCGCTTCTACATCAAGACCAACGCGGCCGTGATGGGGGTGCGCGGCACCGAGTTCGTGGTGGACCACGACGACGCGTCGGGCACCGAGGTGCACACCTTGCACGGGCTGGTCGAGGTCGCCAAAGACGACGACGACCTGCACCAAGGCCGCGGCCAGCGGTTGCGCGCGCTCGACCGCGTGCGCGCCGACAAGGCCGGCCTTGGCAAGACCGGTCGCTTCGACAAGGCAGCGTTCGGGCGCGAGCGCGGCAAGCACCACCACCTCGCCGCCGATCTTGGCAAGAAGGGCCTGCGCAGCCGCGATGACCTGCGGCAGCGGGTGCAGGCGCGGCAAAAGGAGCGCGCCGACCGCGCCGGCAAGGGCATGGACGGCAAGGCCGGCCCGGGCGACGGACGCGGCCGAGACGGCGCCAGCGGCAAACCCGGCAGTGGCAAGGCCGAGGCTGGCAGGGTCGAGGGCGGCAAAAGAGTGGACCGCCCGGGCAAGCCGGAAGGCGGTCGCGCGGACAAGCCGGACCACCGCGAGCGGCGCGGCCCAGGCCGGCGGGATCGCGATTAGCCCCGCTGCGCGCGTTTCTGGCGCAGGCCAAGAATGACTCGACTCTGGACGTTTCAGGTCACCGGAACGGACCCCACCTGCACCTGCACATGCATCCACTGCCGCAGCCGCGCGATCAGGCGGCGGTTGGCGCGTTCCAACCGATCGGTCGTGTAGTTGCACTGCTGGCTGGCCTCGGCAAAGTTTAGACCCGCCCCGTAGACCAGTT
>CAXRHS010001080.1:0-5202 GCA_964230235.1 Myxococcota bacterium | reverse complement strand
CCTGCTCCGCGTCGGCCAGCGTGGCGTCGCCCGCACTTGTATCGCCAGGCAGGCTGTCCGACGGCCCAGCCTCGGCCTGGACGACCGTGTCCTCGGGCGGCGCTACGTCGATCGGCGGCAGCGTGTCCGTTGGGGGCAGGCCATCGATGATCGTCGCCGAGTCTTCGGGGGGCGTGATCCCGCCGTCGGCTTCGCCATCGCCGGGCTGTACGCCGTCTTCGGGCGGTACGATCACGCCGTCCGGGTCGCCATCGATCGGGTCGACCGAGTCAAGTGCACCCGCGTCCGCGGGACCCCCTGAGTCCGGTGCGACGTCTTTGGCAGGCGGCAACTCCGGCCAACCGGCAAAATCGGCTTTGCCATCAAAAGTGTAGGGCGCAGTCTCGACCTCAACGGCGTCCGCCGACTGGCCGTCCGCGCTGCCTTGGTCTGGCAGCGAGGTATCTGGCAGCGCGTCAGATCCCGGCAAGCCGCCGTCGGGTAGGATGATCACGACTTCCGCGATGGTGCCATCCGCTTCGAGGTCGCCTGCTGTGCCATCGCCGACGCCGTCTATTGGCGCAGCGTCCAAGCCCGGAGACCCCGTGTCCGCGGTGGGTGCACCATCCGATGCCGTTGCGCTGTCAGCGGAATTTCCGCTGTCGGCGCCCGAGGCCGGCGCGGTCTCTACGCCAGGTGCCTGCCAGGTCTCGACCCAGGTCGGTCCGCCATCGGGCAGGTTGTTCGGTTCGCTGCCAACCGGTTGGCCAACTGGAGCGCCGCCAACCAGGGCGGGTCCCTGACCGCCACCCTCTGCCTGCCAATCCGTGCACGCAACGGCCATACCCGCCGCGAACAGGGCAGCAAAAAGGTGAGCAGTTGGCATGCAGTAGCGCACAGGCGGCCCCAAATTGGCAATTTGGCCGGCAAGCCGGCGGCGCCATCGTAGCGGAAAGGCGGCGGCGTGCGAATTTGCGATTTTCTGTGCCGGGTCTCCGCGCTGGAGACAGCGCGGCCACACACCGTGCGCTGGCTGCCGGACCTGTGCGGTGGTGCGTTCAGCCGATGGCGTGCAGCGGCCCGGCCGTTGGCCTTGCACCCTGCTGATCGGGCGAGAAATTCGACGCGAGCGACCCGACCGCTAGAACTCGGCCGGCGTCTTGCCAGCGGGATACCGACGCTGGCGCTCGCGGCCTTCGCGCATTTCGTTGCTGATTTCAAACTGGCGGGTCACTTTGTCGACTGCGGCGTCGACGGCCTTGGGCAGCTTCTGGCTGAAGGCGCGCGCGACGATTTCCTGGTCGCCAAGCAGGGCGACGGTCACCGCAAAGCCGACCGGCTGTTCCTCGGTGGTCACCCGTGCTGCTACCGGCTTGCCCCAGCGCTGCTCAATCTTGCCGAGCTTGGCCTCCAAGTGCTTGCGCACGAACGACTCGTTGGCGTCGGTCCGATTCTGGGGCGACAACTTGTTGACGACGGTCAGTTCCATTTCCACCTCCGCGGGCACCCTGGGATTGCCCGAACCCGCCGCGCGGTGTGCGTCGGCCGAGTCCGAACGGCAGCGCCAACCGGCCCGCCGCTGGTCAGCCTACCCCAATTGGATGCAAGTTGACACTGGTTAGATTCATTCCCGGGCCGGTGCTCGCGCGGCCATTGGCAGAGTTCGGTGCAGCGCGTGATCCAGCAATTCGGCAAGGCGCGCGTAGCCCTCGCGGTTGAGGTGGACGCGGTCCCGGGTCGCCAGCCCGCCGCCGATCCAACGCCCGATCGCGCCCGGGCCACCCATCGCAGCCTGCGCGTCCCAGTGGCCGCAACCCGCAGTCGCCGCCGCTTTGCGTTGCAATTCGATGATGGCGGCGGTGCGCGCAAAGCCGACCCAACGGCGGCCCTGGCGGTGCAACCGATCGCTGGGCCCCACCACCAGGCAGGCCGCCTGCGGCGCTGCCTTGCGCACGCGCGCCAGGACGCGCTGCCAGACGGCAAGGTAGCTGGCGTCGTTGTTGTCCGGGTCGGAGACATCGTTGGTGCCATAGGCCAGGACCACCAGATGCGGCGACCGCCAGGCCAATTGTTGCGCCCACGCCGCTTCGACCCAGTGCAGGTGGATTTCTGCCTGCATGCCGGGAATCCCCAGCTGGTCGATGACCACGCCGCGGTTGCCGCGCTCGAACACGGCGCCGTCGATGCCGACCTTGCCGTTGCCAGCGGGCGAGAGCCGCAAGGCGTGCGGCCCGTCGGGCACCGTCCACACCTTGCGCTCGACCGCCATCGGCCCGCGGCCGACCAGCGGCTGGGCTGCGCCGTCCAGTTGCGCCACCAGATCGCCCGCCTCCGGGCCAGTGCGGTACCACAGCTCAATGCGGTCGACGCCGAGGCCGAGCGGATTTGTCGTGGCGGTGCGGATTTCGGCCCAATCGCTTGCCGTGCTGCTCTCCATGCGAAAGCCGGCGAGGCCATAGTCGCCGACGGTCGCCCCTTGGACCTTGAGGTGCCGGACGATGGCCCAGGTCGGCGTAGCGTCGGTCGCAATGTCTTGATGCCGATAGCCTAGATTCCAGCGTGCCGGCAGCACAAACCCATGGCCGGCGTCGCCATAGCGGCCCTGAAGCCGGCGCCGCAATTCGCCAGTCCACAGATCGGCAGCGGTATGCGATGCGCCATAAAAGGCAATGCGCGCAACGTCCTTACCCTGCGCAGCGCGGTCCAGCGCCTGCCACCACGGCAGCAGCGCCCGACCGCTCGGATCAAAGACCGGCGCTGCGATACCCAGACCCGGCTGCAACGCCGGCAATGGGGGGTGCAGAACGCCGCGCGCGGTCAGAGTCGACGGCGGTTTGGTTGCGTGCTTGCGCCGGGCAGCTTCAGCCCCCAAGGAACCCAAGGCGCTCAGGGCCGCTGCCGCAACGGCGACCGCCCACAGCCATGCGCGCACGGTCAGGTCAGGCGCCGAAATTGGCGTTGGCAAACTGCCAGTTGACCGCGCCCCAGAACCCCTCGACGAACTTGGCGCGCAGGTTCTTGTAGTCGATGTAGTAGGCGTGCTCCCACACGTCGACGGTCAGGATGGCGACCAGACCGTGCTTCATCGGCAGGTCAGCAGGGCCTTGCGACGGATGGATGACCAGCTTGCCCTGGCCATCTTTGGCCAACCAGCACCAGCCCGAGCCAAACACGGCGACGGCGGCCTTGTTGAAGGCCTCTTTGAAGGCGTCGAAACTGCCGAAATCGCGGTCGATTGCCGCGGCAAGGGCCCCGCTCGGCGCGCCGCCGCCGCCCGGCGCCATGCAGTGCCAGGAGAACGTGTGGTTCCACGCCTGCGCCGCGTTGTTGAAGATGCCGCCCGAACCCGACAGGATGAGGTCTTCCAGCGACTTGTCAGCCTCAGGCTTGCCGGCCGTCAGGTTGTTCAGGTTGGTGAAATACGCCGCGTGGTGCTTGCCGTAGTGGAATTCGATTTGTTCCTGCGACAGGTAGGGGGCCAGGGCGTCTTTGGCGTAGGGCAGGGCGGGCTGAGTAAAAGCCATGAAAATCCTCGTCTTTGGTTGGCGGTTGGTGCTGTGGCAGCCAGGTTAGGGCCCGTGTAAAAACAAGTCGATCGACACAAGTGCGGAGCGGAGCGGCGAGTCGACTTGCAAAGTCGCGAGTTTGCGACCCACTTGGCAAGCAACGGGCCAGCGTGGAAAATCGAACAGATTTTTCACGGGGCCCGTAGACGGACCAAATAAGTCCGAGTTGAAGGGCTGTCAACCCCCGCTGCCGTCGCTTTGCAACTCTGACCGCCACCGTTCGACCCGGTCGCGGCCGCCGGCTTTGGCCGCGTACAGCGCGGCGTCTGTTCGTTCCAGCAGTTGCTCTGCGCCGACGCCATCGTCCGGGTGCACCGCAACGCCGATGCTGACCGTGACCATGCCAAGCGGCACGCCGGCCAGCGCTTCAAAATCGTGTTGGCGAACGACTTGCACCAGTCGGCGGGCGACGTCCATCGCCGTATCCGGACCCGCGCCGTCGAGCAAGACCGCAAATTCTTCGCCGCCAAAACGCGCGATGCTGTCATTGCCCCGCAATTCGCCGTGCAGCAGCCGCGCCACTTCGCGCAGCACCACATCGCCCATCGGGTGGCCCCAGGTGTCATTGACGCGCTTGAAGTGGTCGATGTCGCACATCAGCAGCGCCCACTTGCGCGCTTCGCCCTGACCCGAGACCTTTGCCAGCAGCTGGTCAAACGACCGCCGAGTGCCCACTGCCGTCAGCGGATCGACGTGGGCGAGCCGATCCAGCTCAGCGTTCGCGATCCGCAGTTGGGCGTTGACCACCTGCAAGTCGCGGTTGCGCGCCTCGACCTCTGCGCTGCGGTCCGCGACTTCTTGTTGCAGGCCAGAGGTATAGCGTTCGACTTCTGCCGCCATGTGGTCAAAGCTGGCGGCCATCAGCCCGAGTTCATCGCGCCGCCGCCAGTTCAGGCGCATGCCGCGCGCACCTTGGCGAATCGCTTCGGCGGCGCTGGCCAGCTCTTGCATCGGTCGCACAGCCATGCGCGAGAACACGGCATAGGTGACCGCAGCCAGCAAGCCTGCGGCGCCAAACACCATCGCCAGCACCGAACGCAAGGTGCGGCCGATGCGCTCCTCGACCAGCCGCGTATCGAACACGCCGACCAGCGTTCCCCAACGCAAGCCAGAGACGGCGGGAACCGACACCAGCAGATGGGTGCCCGCCGCCGTCGCGGTCCGTCGCCACATCGGATGCCGCGATCGCACGGCGAAGTCGACAAAGTCCTGTGACGCCGACGCCGGTTGCCCGGGAACCGCCGGTGGCACCAAGGCGTCGGTCGACGCCGCAACCGCCCGGCCCGCCGAGTCAAAGGTGACGACCGCCACCAGTTGCACATCCTGACCACCGGGTCGCACCGCTTCGGCCAGGTAGCCGTCGAGCTTGTCAAACGACGAGTCCGCTACCGCAAGCGCCGCGGGCCCCGCCAGCATGGTCAGCATGGCCGCCGAGCGTTGCAACGACTCTTCGCGGTAGGCCTGTGCGGTCTGCGAGATGGCCACCATGGCGGCGCCCCCGCCGACAGCGACCAGCGTCAGCGCCACCACAGCGGCCAGGCGCGTTGCCAGGCGGCGACTGCGGCGGGGCAGCAGTTCACTGGGCATGGCTGGCTCCGGCCGGCAGGTCGGTCTCCGTCACTTGGCCCATCAAAGCGGTTGGCAGTTGCCCGGCCAT
>CAXRHS010001079.1:0-7022 GCA_964230235.1 Myxococcota bacterium | reverse complement strand
CTGGTTCTGGTCGTCGCAGTTCACGGCCTGGCCCGGCGCACAAGTGCCGTCCTTGCAGACATCGCCGTCCGTGCACGCGGTGCCGTCGGTGCAGGTGCCCGGCTGCGGCAGATTGGCGCAGGCGCCGTCTTTGCAGCTGTCAGCGGTACAGCTTTTGGCGTCGTCGCAGTTCTTGGGCTTGCCCATGCACGCGCCGGCACCGCAGGTATCCACTTCGGTGCACGGGTTCTTGTCGTCGCAGACCTTGGCGGGTCCGGGCTTGCACGCGCCGGCTTCGCACACGTCGCCCTCGGTGCAGACGTTGCCGTCGTCGCAGGACTTGCCGGCGTCGTAGCCACTGCCGTCGGCCTTGCAGGCAAACGACTTGCCGCCCGCGCACACCGCCGCCACGCACAGCTTGGGCACGCAGGTGCCGGCCGCGCAGTAGTTGCCGTCTTTGCAGTCGTTGCTGGTGGCGCACTCGGCGCACACGCCTTTGGCCTGGTCGCAGACCGCCGGGCACTCCTTGCTGGTCTTGCACGGGGTGACGGCGACGCACTTGTGGTCCTGGCACTTGCCCTTGTCGCAGTCCAGGTCGCTGGCGCAATCGGCGCACACGGCCTCGACCTTGTCGCAGACCTGATTGGTGGCCTTGCAGTCGGTGTCGCTTTTGCAGGTCTTGCTCAGCTTGCAGGTCTTGGCCTAGCACAGTTCGCCGGCCACGCAGTCCTTGCTGGTCAAGCACAGCACGCAACTGTGACTGGCCAGATCGCACTTCTTGCCGGCGCCCGCACCCGCGCAGTCATCGTCGGTGTCGCATGGCGCCGCCAGACCGGGTTTGGGCGGGTCGACGGCGGTGTCGGCAGTGGCGTCGGCGGTGTCGGCGGGCGTCGTTTCCGGTCCAGCGTCGGCAGGTGGCACGTCGGTCACCACGGCATCGGCGATCGCGTCGGTCGGCAGTGCGTCATCCGCACCGCCATCGCCTGCGGTGTCCGACGCAGCGTCGGGCAAAGTGCTGGCATCGTCGCCCGAACCATCGGGCGCGATTGCGGCGTCGGGGTCGGCCGCGGCGTCTGAGGCGGCGTCGGCGACCGCGCTGTCGTCGGTGCCGACCGTAACCGCGTCGGTGGCGATCGCGGCGTCGGTTCCGGCGTCGACGGCGCTGCCAACCGATGGCGAACCCGGCGCGTTGTTGACGCAGCCAGCGGCGGCGATCGCGCACAGGGCCAGGCCAAGTGGGCGCAGTCCAGCACAACCATTCGAAACCGAACGAGAATTCATGAAATTGGCTTTCCGGCCGGTGGCCGCGGGGCGCGGCATGTTACGCCTTCCAGCGCGAGTGGCAAGCTGTTCTTCGCAGTGGCTGCACGGGCAACCGCGCCAAACTCTGGCCAAAACCTGCCACCCTCGCGCCAACGTGCGCGGACCGCCTGGCGAAAAAGCGTTGACCGCCCAGCGGCCTTGCCCTAGACTTCCGGCCCCCTCGCGCGACCCCTTGCGGGCCTCGGTCGGGGCGAACCGATGCACGGGTGGCAACAAGGCCACGCCGGGCCGAGCGGTTCGGGTGTTGATGCGGGGTGCTGCGATCACGGGTCGCCCCCGCCGGGAGTTGGCCATGGCCAAGGGTTTGTTGGGCCGCAAAGTCGGCATGACGCAAGTGTTCGGAACGGAAGGACAAAAATACGCTGTGACGGTGCTCGAAGTCGGCCCGTGCCCGGTGGTTGCCGTCAAAAGCGCCGCTGGCAAAGACGGCTACAACGCGGTCGCCATCGGCTTTGGCGAAAAGAAAGCCAAGCATGTCAACAAGCCGCGCGCCGGCTTTTTCGCCAGCATCGGTCAGCCGCTTTTGGGCCATGTGCGCGAGATGCGGGTCTCGGCCGACGACGTCGCCAACATCGAAGTGGGCGCCGTGCTGACGGCCGATGTGTTCCAGCCCGGCCAGATCGTCGACGTGGTCGCCAACACCAAAGGCCGCGGCTTTACCGGCGTCATCAAGCGCCACAACTTCCACATGCCCAAGGCGACCCACGGTACCCACGAAGTGTTTCGCCACGGCGGTTCGCTCGGTACCCGCACCACGCCCGGTCGCGTGTGGTTGAACAAGCAGATGGCCGGCCACTACGGCGATGAGCGCGTGACCATCCAGAACCTGACCGTGGTCCAAGTCGAGGGCGACAAGAACCTGGTCGTGGTCAAGGGCAGCGTGCCGGGTCCGAACGGCGGGTTGGTGTGGATCCAAGAAGCCGCGCGCACCCAGAAGCCGGTCAAGGCCTAGACCGCAGCCCGTCCACGCACCGCGAGCCTGCGCCCATGCCGCCGCCCATGTTCAAAAAGCGCACCGGCACTGGCCAGTTCTACGCCACCAACCAGCCGCGCAAGATGCGCCACCGGCTGATGCGCGGGGTGGTGCGGTCCAATTTCACCCGCGGCGACAACACCAAGCGGCCGTGGGTGAGTGACGAACCCGAGTTCATCGAGTTTGATTTCTCGGAAATGCTGCGCCAAACCGAGCAGCAATGGCATGAGATGCTCGATTTCTTCGGCTGGATCGGCGAAGTCGTGACCTATTGCTTGCGCCGCCGCCAGTGCATGCCGCCCGAAGCCAAGGAAAACGCCGAGGGTTGGATCGAGTGGTTTGTGGTGCTGCACACGGTCGGGCTGCTGGACCGGCGCGGAACTTGGTTGGGCCCGGGGCTGGAGCAGCGTTGAGCGGAGATGGCGGGCTGAAGTTCCAGGTTCAGCAGCGCCGGCAGGCTCAAGCGCGGGCCCAGGCCCGCTCACAGCGGGCAGCAGGGTGCGACCAACGGCCAGTTGCGCCACTTGCCGCGCGGTGGTCAGAGCGCCGCGACCGCCCGCCCGCGCGGTGTCGGCCCCGGCTTGCCCATGACCGTGCGCGGCGGATTGAAGTAGCCAAAGCGCAGTTTGGGGTAGCGATCGCGCAGCTCTGCGATCAAGGCCAGCACGCCGATCGGGTCCTGCACCGCGTCGTCGGGCAGCACGCGCAGGTACAACTCCGGATCGATGTTGAGGTTGCGCAACTGGACGAGGTCGACGCCGCGCTCCAATAGCCCGCACAACGCCTCTATCTCAGCGCGCGTATCGGAGACGCCAGGAAAAACGAAGTAGTTGAGCGACACGTACTTGCCGCGCGACTTCATCTCGTCGAGCGACTGCACCACGTGGCGAAATTCGTAGCCGCGCGGCTTGTAATAGGCGTGGTACAGCGCGGGCCGCGCCGAGTTGAGCGAGATGCGGATGCTGTCCAGGCCGGCGTCGGCAAGCCGCGCGACGATGCGTGGCAAGCTGGCATTGCTGTTCAGGTTGACGATGCCGGCCTTGGTGCGGGCGCGGATGCCGGCGACGGTTTCTTCCAGGACCTTGGGCTGCAACAGCGGCTCGCCCTCACAGCCCTGGCCAAAACTGACCACGCCGTTGGGCACCCGCTGCAAGTGCAAACACGCCAACTCAATCAGGTCTTGCGCGCGCGAGGCGATCTGGATGCGGTCGTGGTTGGCGGCAAAACTGCTGCCGCTCTGGTCCGAGATGCAGCCTACGCACGCGGCGTTGCACTGGGTGGCGGCCGGCATCGGCGCTTCCCAACGGCCAAGGAAGAAGTTCTGGGCGGCGCGGCAGTGGTAGACCAGCGCGCAGTGCTCGACGTGGGCGATCGCGCGGTTGTCGGGGTGGGCGGCGCGCAGTTCGCTGACGCCGGCTTGGACCAGCGGCAGGTCAAAGCGGTACGGATCCTGACGCTTGTCGGCATCGACGCGCACCGCCGGCACCACGAAGCGGCCATTTTTCCAGCCGACGGCGGTGTAGGCGTAGAGCGTCAGGTCGGGCGCATCGGGACGGGTATCGTAGGCCGGGTGCAAAAGCCGCGCGTAGGCCGGGGCGACGAACGCGGAAACGGCTTGCAAAATGCCGGTTTGGGCATCGCCTTCGACTTCGACCGGCTCGTCCAATTCGGTGTCGAGTGCATACGGGATCCGTTGCGGCAGGACGAACAGGTCCGATCCCTTGGGCAGCGGGATGAGTTCTTCATCGGTCGGCTGCCGCCACACCTGACCGTCCCAGCCGAGCAGCGCCAGCGTCGGGTGTTCAAAGATGTGGCCCTGGGCGTCGGCGACGACCGCGCGGGCAAAAGTGTCAGGCATGGCGCGGTTCTCGTGGGTCGCTACAGGGTCAGTTGGGCGTTGAGCAGCACGTTGAAGCTGGCCGGCGACCCGAGGTTCAGGCCGCCGACTGGCACCGCGTCGCCGTCTCCCGGCTTGGCGACCGGGGCTTGCACGGCGGCACCGATGCGCACCTTGCGCAGGTTCAGGCGCAAGCCGCCGGTGACGAGCCACACGTTGTGGTAGCTTTTGCTGTTCTTGATGTTCCACATGCTGTCGACTTCCAGTGACACGCCGACCGCGCCCAGGTCGGCCACCGCGCCGACGCCGGTGTGCAGGTAGCGCAAAAGGCGCAGGTCGTTCAGTGGGTTGCTGTCGCTGTTGGCTTTGCCGGCCGGCCGCAACTCGACGAATTCGCCGCGGGCGACGAAATCGACAAGGCCAATCTCGCCGCCAAAGACCCCGTAGCCGGTCCAACTCATGTAGTCGTTCATGTACCGCGGCGCCGCCAGCGGATTGGACAGCGTGATGGTGCTGCTGTCTTCGGACCCGAGCGGGGCCCACACCGATCCACCCAAAGCGAAGCCGAAAGCCTTGCCGCTGCCGCCGAGCGACCCACCGATGCGCAGATCAGCGCCGGGATTGCCAAGCACCATGGTTGTGGACTTGCTCTCGGTATAAAAGCCGGCGATCGGCACCTGGGCGCTCAACTGCACGGGGCCGACGTTGACGCCAGCGTAAGGCTCGAGCGCAAAGGTAGTGGTTGGCTCGGGGGCGTTGTAGTACTCGACGATGGTGGCGAGCATCTTGAGTTTTTCAGGCGTCACCTGATTGAGGCCTTGTTCGGCCTCGGGCGACCACTTGCCTTGCGCTTGCAACTCGGCTTTGAGCTGGGCCTTGAACTGGTCGATCTGGCCGGAGTCGGCCATCTTCTTGACTTCTTTGGGATCGACGTACTGGACATAGTCGACCACGCCCGCCGCCGCGGGGTTTTGCGCCGTGTATTGGGCGACCTTTTTCTTGACGACGCTCTGGACCACTGCCTCGACCGGTGCGACCTGCAGGTTGGCGCCAGCAAAGAAGCGGCGGTCGTCGGACGACGGCTTGAGGGTCTTGCCGACGAAAAGGTCGCCGTTGGCGAAGGGGTCGGCGGAGGCAGGTAGGGCGGCGGAGGTCAGGGTCAGGGACAGCAGCAGAGGCAGACACAGAGACCGAAGCAGAGGCAGAGGCACAGACAGAGGCAGCACAGGGCGGGTGGTCAAGGCAGACCTCGCGCAGCCAACAGGCCGCAGCGCAAAAGCGTAGGCAACGCGAGCGACGTGCGCAAATAGCCGGCGCAGCACAGCGGTCACCACTGGCCAGATAGCAGGACTTGCGCGCCGCTTTCGAGCGGTGCCAGCCACGCGACTGGGGGTTTGGGGCCGCTGTCGCGCAAAAGCCACCACAGGCCGCCGGCCAGCAGCGCAGCACCTCCGGTACCGGCGAGCGAGTAGCCCACCGCCTTGCGTTCGCCGATAGAGCGCGCCTTGGTTTGCGCCTCCAGGTAGCCCATCGGGATGTAGGCTTTGGGGTTCGCCTCAACAATGGCCCAGGTCTGCTTGCGCAGTTCTGCTTCGTCGGCGGTGGCCCCGGCCAGCCAGTAGCTGCCGATGCCGGCCAGCGCGGCACCGCCGAGCACGGTGGCCAGCGGTCCCCACGCAAAGCCAGGACCATCGGCGCCGGACAGGTCGTACTGCACCAGTTTGCGCTTGGGCGGGTCGGTGGCGGCGCGCTCGACCTGGGCCATATGCTCTTTGTCGGCCGCTTGCCGTTCGCGGCGCTCGCGATCGGCCTTTTCGCGGGCCTGGCGCTCGCCTTCGGCGGCTTCGGCGGCCTGGCGGTCGCGTTCCGCCTGTTCTTTGGCGGCGATTTCAGCCTTCTTGGCCTCATCGGCGCGCTGGCGCTCGATCTCGGCGGCCTTTTCGCGCTCTCGCTGTTGTTTTTGCGCCTCGGCGTCGGCATTGCTGGCGCCCAACGCCGCAAGTCGCCGCAGCGCCGCCCTGGCTTCGGCCGAGTCGGTGGTCGACAACCGCAACACTTCGCGATAGGCCGCCACCGCTTCGGGGCCCATGCCGCCCTTGTCGGCCAATTCGGCCGCCACCACCCACACCCGCAGGTCGTCGGGCAGTAGCCGCGCCGCTGCCGCCGCGTGCCGGTAGCCCAGCGCCGGAGCTGGGGCTTCCTGCGCCCGGCGCAAAAGGCCTTTGACCCGCTCGCGCTGCACGTCGTCCAAGTGGCCGCGGGCCTGCGCCACTTTGTCGGCCGCGCCCTTGGGGTTGGCCAAAAAGGTCTCGTAGCGTTGCGCGGCATCGTCGAACAGGCCTGCCTTGTGGCAGGCGCGCGCCGAACTGTACAGCCAACCGCCCTCTGCGGGCTGCAACTGCCACGCCTGGTAGAAAAGGCGCGCGGCGTTTTCGAAATCGCCTTTTTCGTAAGCGGTTTTGGCGGTGGCGGCGGTCTTTTCGGCGGCCTGGGCGGTCTTGTCTGCGGCGCGCGCCGGCGCCGCCACCCACGGGCAAGCGCAGCACAGCGCAGCGACCAGCAGCCATGCGAAGCGGTCAGTCATCGACCACCGTACTCGATTTCTTGGGTTTGGCCGGCCTGGGCACAGTCGGCGGTTTGGGCGCTGCCGGTTTGGGCGGTGCAGGCTTGCTGACGACTTCGACTTTGCTGGCGGCGGGCTTGGGTTCGGGCGCACTGGGTTGGGGCGCAGTGGGTTCGGCCGCCTTGGCCGCGGGCTCGGCTGCCGGAGCAGGCGTCGCCGCCGGTGCCGCGGCTGTCGGCGAAACCGCTGCGGGCGGCGCGGCCCCTGCCTCTGGGCCGGACCCGGCGCTTGCGCCTGTCCCTGCGCCTGCCCCTGTCCCTGTCCCTGCGCCTGCCCCCGCCTCCTGC
>CAXRHS010001078.1:0-2863 GCA_964230235.1 Myxococcota bacterium | reverse complement strand
CCCGACCGACGCGGTGTACAAGCCAAAATCTTTTGATCTCAAAAAGCTGGAAGTCGCAGACAAGGGCGACGACGTCGAGTTTCGCGTCACGCTCGCAACCACGATCGAAGACCCGTGGAATTCGGCGACCTGGCCCGACGGGGGCGGCAACGGATTCTCCCTGCAATTCGTGCAGGTGTACCTGGACACCGATCATCAACCGGGCGCTGGCTTCAACCGACCGCTGCCCGGCCTGGGCAACGCGCAGTTCGAGCCCGCCGAGGCGTGGGACAAGGTTGTGCTGATCTCGCCGCAGCCGCGCGCGCGCTTGTCGGCAGAGGTCAAGGCCAAAGCCGGCAACATGCGGGCCGGCGTGGTAATTCCCAAGACGACGCGGGCCAGCGGCAAGACCCTGGTGGCTGCGGTCAAGAAGGCGGACTTGGGCCAGCCAACGGCCAAATGGGGCTACCAGGCGGTCGTCCAGTCCAACGAGGGCTTTCCAGTCGAAAAGGACATCCTGACGCGCCCAGTCAACCAAACGGTGGGCCCGCACCGCTTTGGCGGCGGCGACGACGGTCCCTGCGATCCACACGTCATCGACATGCTGGCCGGCGCCGGCAAAGGCGACCGCAGCGAAGTCGAGGCCCAACAAAAGGCGCTCAAGTACGCGTGCGGGGGCAAGGTCGCCACCATCCCGATGGTCTACCCGGCGCCCTGATGCAACTGCCTGCGATCTAGGCGTCGCCGCGGTACTGGAGTACAGTTGGCGCCTGCGCACCGCGCGCTTGGACCCGGGATGTTCCGCCCCCTGTTTGCACACCCGCGACGCACGTGGCTTTGGACCGCAGCGGCATTGGCGATGGTGTGTGGCGGGGCTTCGGCCCATGCCGATATCGCCAAGTTCGAGATCGACGGACGCATTTTCACCAAGCACCTGTACCAGAACGACGACAACCAGGGTCTGGTGTCGCTGGGCAATCCGTTCTGGCCGGACGACGTCGCGGGCCACAACGGCATTGGCAGCGAACTGGAGCTCATCTTCCGCGGCCGCGTCAGTCAGGTCGCCGAAGCGGGCGCGCGCGTCGCCTCGCGGTTTGGCGAGCGCTGGCAAGATTGGTGGGAGTCTGGCGCGGCCTGGTACGACCGCAAGACCAACACCAGCGGCGACTCGGCCGGCATGAACCGCGCGAGCTACCTCAAGTTGCGCGGCTCCTATGTCCAACTGGCGCCAGAAATGGCGCACCTGGACTACGTGCGCATCGGCGCCAGCGACTTCGCGATGTTCAACCCGTGGACCATCGGCAAGGTCCGCTACATCGACCGCGACAACGGACGCGGCTACTTTTTGGGCGGCAAGTTCGGCGAAGACAACGCGGGCCAGTACTTCGTCGGCGCCATCGCGATGCCCAAGCTGTGGGTAGGGCCGAGTTGGTCGACCGGCATCGGCGACCCGGCGCTGTCGCAGGCGTTCTGGTCGCGGGACTGGGCCTATGCGGCGATGCTGCGCTACCGGGTGGGCGACAATACGACGCTCCGGCTGGTCGGCGACGTGACCCAGGACCTGGAGGTCAACACCGCCGATCCCGATGCGGTCGGCAGCCGCAACCCCACCTGCAAGGACGGCCTGGGCAACCTCATCCCCGGCTGTGCCCCCGATCACGCCGTCGACCTCCTGACGCGCTACGCGAGCCTGAACGCCACCTTCGATGTCGAGAGCGAACCGCTGGACTGGCTGCGCGTGCAGGGCCTTTTTGGCATTTCAGCCCAACGCATCGACCCCAAGCTGGCCGGCAACGGCGTGCAACTCAACCAGGGCGTGTATCCGCTGGTCTATAAGGACACGTCGGACTTCGCCACCACGCTGCGGTTTTCTGCCACCGACCCGTTCGACATCGGCCTGTCGCTGCAAAGCGAGTACTTCTACATCGGGCCGGATTGGAACGCGATTTTCGGCGCACGCCGCGAAGCAGACGTGCTGTTGACCGACGGCCTGATCGGCTCGGGCGGCCAGCTGCCGACGCTCAATCTTGCCAATGAATTCGTAGATTTTGACGACGAATGGGTCGAGTCGTGCATCGGCTGGCACGGCGGGACTGGTGTGCTGACGCTGGACAAAGGCGACACCCGCCTGCGCGCCGAGTACACCCACATCGAGTACGCGACCAACGGCCAGGACCGCGACGTCGACAAGACCTATCCCGATTTCCTGCACGGCGACGGCTTTACCGACACTTTGGTCTACGATTACGCCAACGTGAGCGACCGCGGCCGCGATCCGCGCAGCGTGTACCGGCGCAACCAGTACCGCCGCACCGACCTCGCGGTTCTGACCCTCAAGCACCAGTTCGAGGTTGGCAACGGGCTGGACCTTGAACTCAAAGGCAAGTACATCAAAGACGTCGACTATCGAAGGCTCAACGGGGCAGGCGCGCTGCAAGACGACTACGCGGGCGACATCAGCAATCTGCGGGTCAAACTGTCGATGCCGGTGGCCGATGGCCTGCGCGTGGGCCTGCATGGCCAGGTGGACCACTGGGATGAGATCAACCGCAAAGGCACCCTGCAGTTGGGCTACGGCGACGATGTCACCAACCGGCAGTTGGTTGGCGTGACCGCCAACCTCAGCTACGGCGGAGTGCGTTTCGCATACCTGATCGAGTACCTGCACAAGACCCAGGACCGCGAGCGCGAACCGGACCAGCTGTGGCACATGTGGCGCTCAAAGGCCGTCATCGAAGCTGCGTGGTAGGTCGCGCGGCGCCGCAGCAGACCCATTGACGTTGCGGTGCGCCCGACTGCTGGGCGTTGGCGCCTCTCGGGGCCGGTCACCGCGCGACGACACCATGGGCAAGACTTCACGCTCGCTCAGCGACTTGGGCTTGCT
>CAXRHS010001077.1:0-2511 GCA_964230235.1 Myxococcota bacterium | reverse complement strand
CGACAGCCTCGGCGCTATTGCATGCCGATCACCGCTTGCCGTCGCTCGACTACACGTCGCTGTGTCAATTGGCCTTGCGCCTGTGTCGCGACACGCGACAATTGCTCGCGATGTTTCGCCTCGCTTGTTTCAACGTGTTGGCGCACAACCGCGACGACCACGCCAGGCAGTTCACGTTTCTGGCGGACCGCGGCGGCCAGTGGTGCTTGTCGCCTGCCTACGACCTGACGTTCAGCTACGGACCCGCTGGCGAGCACAGCACCAGCGTGGCCGGAGAGAGCCGGGCGCCGGTTTGGCGACACCTGCTGCAAGTCGCGCGCGCCGTGGGCATCGGTCCCAGCGATGCAGAAGGTGTTTTTGAGCAGACGCGGCGCGCCGTGGCGGACTGGCCGAGCGTGGCGGCGGCTGCTGGCGTGACTGAGCACAGCGCCGATCGCATTGGCAAAGCGCTGCGCAAGCTTGACTCCGCGGTGGCCGGCAGGGGCTGAGGCCCTCACGGCCCCAGCACACTACCCAGCCACCCCAAGACCGCCGCGCGATGGCCGGATTCGCCAAGCCAGGAGACGCCGGCCGCTTCGCCCTGCGCCATCGCCTTTGCATGGGCAAACCGGTCGGCGATCGCGCGCACCGCGGTTTCGGCCGCTGCCGGCCCCGCCACCAGCGCAAACTTGCGGCTGGCGTGCACAGTCCAGGTCGGGTCTTGGGCCACCGCCGTGGTGACATCGGCGGGCGGATCGACCAGCGCGACCGCCTGCACGCGGTCGTCGGTGACCAGCTGGAGCGCGTCGCGGCAGCGCACGCCGAACGCGACCACCACCGTCCGGCGATGGGTGCCGTCGGGTCGCGCCTGCAAGGCGTCGAGCGTCGCCCGGGCGTGGTTGCGGGCGTCTCCCGGGTCCTGCGGCGGCGCCAGCGCCACCACTGCGCCGACGTCGCGGCGCACCCACACCGCCTTGGCCAGCTCGCGCAGGTGCACGACCTCGCCAGGGGGACTGGGGGGCGCGTCGACCAGCAACCAGGGTGTCCGCGCGCGCACCGCCGGCCACACCTGCGCCGTCGCGACCCCGAGCCTGGTGAACTCGCCGGGCGGAAAATCGCCCGGTTGCCGCGGTGCAATCGGTACTTCGGGGCCGGGCGGTGCGGCGGCCGTCGCCGTTGCTGGGGTCTGGGTCGGACGCGCAGTTGCCGTTGGCTGTTCGGGTGTTGGCGGTTCGGGCCACCATGCCACCGCTGCCGCCACCGCGACGGCCACTCCGGCCAGCGCAAGCGCACCGTGCAACGCCGAAAATCGCGCTGTCTGTGCCATCATTCAGTCCAATCGCCGCAGGGCATCGACTGGCGGTCGCGCCGCCGCCCGCTGCGCCGCCAGCCACGCGGCGAGGAACGCCAGCGCGACGGCTGCGACCGCAGCCAGGCCAAAGGTGGCCGGCTCGGCGTGCACCGGCAGGCGTGAAATCAAATACACTTGCGGATCAAGTGGGTAACCCACAGTATCGAGCAGCCAGCAGGTCAGCCCGCCCACCAGCAGACCGATGAGCGTGCCCAGCACGCCTACCACCAGGCCTTGCAGCAAGAACACCGCCGCCACCGAACGCCGCGCCGCGCCCATCGCCCGCAGGATCGCGATCTCACGGGCGCGCTCGTGCACGATGACGGCCTGGGTGCCCACCACGTTGAGCGCTGCGACCAGCACGATGATGAACGGAAACAGAGACATGGCGACCTTTTGCATGCGCGCCGCGTCAAAGATGTTGCGGTTCATCTCTTGCCAGTCGATGACCCGGTATTGGCTGTGGCTGCGCAGGCGCAGTTCGCGCGCCGACCGCACCCCGCCGGCCCAGCTGTCCACCGCCGCTACCGCATCTTGCGGTTTGTGCGCAGCCGATGGCGCTCCCGCCAGCTTGGCCTGCAGGCCCTGGGCCGAAGCGAGCAGCTCGCCCAGGTCGGCCGGGTCGAGCGCTGCCGTGTAGCGCTGGGCGTTTTCGGCTGCCAGGATCGGGTCTTGCACGCGGACCTCGACCCAGCGTGCGATGTCGCCGCGGCCCAAGAAGCGCTGCGCGGCCACAAAATCCACCAGCGCGAGCCGCTGGTCGTGGTCATGAAAGCCGGTGCGCACGACCGCCGCGATGCGAAAACGCCCGGACGCACTGCTGTCGCTGCCCTCGCTGGCGCGGTCCAAGCCGCGCAGCGGCGAAACGGCCCGCACCTCGTCCCCCACCTGCACCCGCAGCCGCGCCGCCAGACCTTCGCCGACCACCATGGCCGGCAGATCGCCGGAAAGTGGGTGCCATTTTTCAACATCCTGAATTTCGGTATTTTTTTCGCCGACCGCGATGCGCACGGGCACGCGACCGCCGTCCGCGCCAACCACCGCAACCGCCGCTGCCATGGCGCCAAGCTCCGGCGAGGGCGGCGGTACCCAGGTCGCGCGGTCGCCCTGCAAGACCACCGCCGCGGTGCGGCCCGCATCCAGGGTCATCTCCTGGTCCAATTGCCGCGTGCCGTCGGTCC